>JAAXXA010000481.1 GCA_013334735.1 Bacteroidota bacterium | reverse complement strand
GTTTTAATAATACCTTCCATATAATAACCACATTCATTATAAAGTTCTTCTTGTGTACCTTGTTCAATAAATTGATCAGGAATGCCTAATCTTGTAACTTGTGTGGAATAATTATTTTCTGAAATAAACTCAAGTACAGCGCTACCAAGCCCTCCTATAACAGTACCATCTTCGATAGTAATAATTTTGTTGAATTTTTTTAATATTTCATGAAGTAAATCATGATCAAGCGGTTTGACAAACCTCATATCATAAAGCGCAATACTAATTCCTACTATTTCTAAATTTTCTATTGCTTTGAGAGCAAAATTGCCTACATGACCAATTGAAATTATGGCGAGTTCTTCACCATCTTTAATTTTTCTTCCTTTTCCAATTTCAATTTCCTTAAAAGGTTTTTGCCAGTTAAGCATAACGCCATTACCTTTAGGATAGCGTATAGCAAAAGGACCATTATTTTTTAGTTGAGCAGTGTACATAAGATTACGCAATTCTTCTTCATTCATAGGAGAAGATATGATAATATCGGGTATGCAACGCAAATAGGCAATGTCATAAGCGCCATGATGAGTAGCTCCATCTTCGCCAACAAGTCCACCGCGGTCGAGACAAAACACCACATGCAATTTTTGCAATGCAACATCATGGATTATTTGATCGAAAGCTCTTTGCATAAAAGAAGAATAAATATTGCAAAAAGGTACAAAACCCTGAACAGCCATACCTGCTGAAAAAGTAACAGCATGTTGTTCTGCAATACCAACATCAAAAGCTCTTTCAGGCATAGCTTCCATCATGAGGTTAAGCGAGCAGCCCGTTGACATAGCTGGTGTTATTCCAACAATTTTGGGGTTTAATTTTGCCAGTTCAATTATAGTTTTTCCAAATACAATTTGGTACTTTGGAGGTTGATCTTTCTCGTCAGGGTTTACTAAAATTTCACCTGTTGTTTTATTAAAATATCCGGGTGCATGAAATTTTGTTTGATTTTTTTCAGCTTCTACAAAACCTTTACCTTTTAAAGTAATACAATGAAGAATTTTAGGGCCGGGGATGCGTTTCAAATCGCTTAACACTTTTTTCAATCTATAAATATCGTTGCCATCAACCGGGCCAAAATATCTGAAATTTAACGATTCAAAAATATTACTTTGCCTGAATATAGTGAGTTTTATAGCATTTTCAATTTTCTGAACAATAGAACGTGTTTTTGTTCCATATCTTCCATATTTTCCAAGTAAGTCCCAGATATTATCTTTGATTCTGTTGTATGTTTGTGAAGTGGTTAAATCAGTAAGATATTCTTTTAATGCACCAACATTTTTGTCAATAGCAATACCATTATCATTAAGAATAATCAATATATTAGCTTTTGAAACCCCCGCATGATTCAGAGCTTCGAAAGCCATTCCTCCTGTCATAGAGCCATCACCAATTACTGCAATATGGTTTCTGTCTTTTTCATTGTTTAACTGCGATGCAATAGCCATTCCCAGTGTAGCAGAAATAGATGTAGATGAATGTCCTACACCGAAAGCGTCATATTCGCTTTCACTCATTTTAGGAAAACCACTTATACCTTTATAACATCTATTTGTATAAAACACATCTCTTCTGCCTGTAAGTATTTTGTGTGCATAAGCCTGATGTCCAACATCCCAAATCAGTTTATCAAAAGGAGTATTGAAAACATAATGCAGGGCGACAGCAAGCTCCACAGTACCTAGGCTTGCACCAAGATGACCAGGGTGATGAGACACCTCTTCAATTATAAACGACCTTATTTCTTCGCAAAGCGTAATCAAATCTTCCTTCTTAAGATTTCTTAAGTCTTCAGGATTATTGATAGTTGAAAGAATTTTACCCGGAATTGTTTTGCCCATTTTATAAAAAAAATTGATTGTAAAATTAATTAAAAATTTAACAGCTTTAATTTTATTCAAAAAAAACAATAGTTTTCTATTAATATAAAATTGAATTAAAAAAAACAATTAACAAAAGCTATATCACGTATTTTCATATAGATAGTGCATGAAAAACTTAAAATGTATTGTTTAATTAAATAAATTTTAATAATTTTGTAATTAATTATATAACGATTAGTAAAATAGTTTTAACCAATTTAAATATATAATAATGACAAAAAAAATAAATTTTCAAATTTTCAAAAACTATATATGTACTTTATTAATTTTCGGTATTCAATTATCATTTGTTAATTGTTATGCACAAGGCGGTGGTGTTGGAATAAACTCTAACGGTAATGCTGCTGATAACTCCGCAATGCTTGATGTCAGTGCTACAAACCAAGGAATGCGAATACCTAGAGTAGCTTTAACAAGCACTACATCATCTGCTCCTATTACTAATCCGGCAAATAGCTTATTAGTTTATGATTCAGCAACTGCGGGAGATGTGACTCCCGGATTTTATTACTGGGATGGAACAGCATCCAAATGGATAAGGTTTTCAACAGGTAGTGGTAGCGGATGGTCAACAAGCGGCAACGCAGGAACAGATACATCTATAAATTTTATCGGTACTACAGATGCTCAATCATGGGTAATGAAAACAGATAATACCGAGAGGATGAAAATAAGTAAAAACGGTAATATAGGTATAGGTACGGCAAATCCAGCAAGTTCAGCAATATTGGATGTGAGTAGTACAACAAAAGGTCAGTTGCTTCCACGTATGACAACTTCTGAACGTAGTGCAATAGCATCACCAGTTCAAGGTTTACATATATTTAACATTGATTGCAATGTTGACGAATATTATACGGGATCATGTTGGGTTTCTATGGGTAAATCTTTACGTGCACCAGGTCCTATAACCGGTACAACAGTTTTTTGTGCAGGGGCAAGCGGTTCCTACTCTGTGCCTGCAGTAACAGGCGCTGACAGCTATATATGGAGCGTACCTTCCGGAGCAAATATTACATCAGGTCAGGGTGGTACTTCTATTAATGTAACCATGGGTGATTACTCCGGAAGCGTATGTGTAAATGCCAACAACTCTTGCGAAACAAGTTTGACTACTTGTATTGCTGTAACGGTTAATCCAGCGCCTGCTACACCGGGAAATATAACAGGACCTACCACTGTGGCGCGAAGTAGTCCTCCTGTTTCCTATTCTGTGGGTGCTGTTTCTGGTGCAAGCACATATAACTGGGTTGTGCCAAACGGCGCAAGTATTACTTCAGGGGCAGGTACCACAAA
>JAAXXA010000480.1 GCA_013334735.1 Bacteroidota bacterium | reverse complement strand
GTTTTGTTTTAGAACTGTAACTTTTCTCTTTTAAAAAGATTTCATTTTTTTCATACCACCTGATAAGGCTTACAACCCAATAACCCCAATTATCTCGATTATTAATAGTGTGTATTTGTCCAACTATTTTTTTTAATTCATAACCTGCTTGACTTTTAGGTTTGGCGGTTAACAATATTCTGCACATCCTTTGGATATGTACCACGCAGCGTTGTACGATAACATATTTGCATGCTTTTTTAATAGCTTTTAATAATGCTTTGTGACCATCACAAGTTATGCTTTCTATTTGTACGCCCAGTTTTAGTAAGTTCTCGATATCTTCTTTCATTTCTTCATACCGCTCGCCATCGCTTATTCGATATAGCTGAGTATACTTAATGGAATTATCTCGGTATAAGACTAAACAAAGATTATTGCTAAAATAAGTTCCGTCTATTAATAGATTTACTTTTTCTGATGGTCTTACTGAAAAGATGGGTGATTGAATTAAATATATCTTGAATAGCCGTTTTAAAGTGCTTTCAGAATAACCGCTATCAATGCTTATTTGTTTTAATGTTTGACGACCAAGAATCCAGGATTGAAACCATACATGCTTATTTGTATAACTCGTCTTGAGGTTATTGTTGCTATACAATATATCACAATCCTTGCATTTAAACCTTTGTTTTCCGTTTTGAAAACCCCATTTTATTACATTGAGACTTTTACATGCCCAACATCGCTTTTTTTTGTCATTTTTTTAATGCAAAAGAAGTTATATGAAACGACTTTCATATAACTTCTTTACATGATAATGAATTTATCGGTTTTAGAACTTTTTACCAACTATTTTTGACCTATATATCATTTTTTAAAGGTAGCGAGGAAGGCAATATCCTATTATTCCGGAACAATGCACAAGTCTGTGGCATCTGCGCTCCAAATTTGTTTTATTCTCTTTTTAAATATTTTTTAATGGTTTTAAAAAATGTCATTTTTTTCTTATCATAGAAAATAGAATTTCTCCAAATATCCATACATCCATCAACATTATAGCATAAATGGAAAAACATATCTGCCCAATATTCTTTAAGTTTCAAAGTCGGTAAAAATAAAATTTTGTTATTTTCTTTTATCAAAAGGCTTAATAATTCATCAAGTTTTTTTACTTTATGTTTATTAAACCAACTAAATATGGTATATGCGAAGTTAAAATACAAAAAATAATCATCATCATTAAAGTCGTTTTTTAACTTTCTAAACTGGTTGACAATAATTTTTTTTGTGTTTTCGTTTTGAATATTTTTATAAATAATGGAAATTTTTTCTTTATGGGTTCTATATTTTAATAAAACATAAGGTAAATTTGCAACTTTATGTTTTTCGGCAATACGAACAAAAAACTCATAATCATCGGCATGAATAAAATTTGGATTGAATTTATAATTATTTTTTATCAGAATATCTCTTCTAAAAAAAACTGATGGATGGCAAAACTGTGTTTGATATAACATTCGTACCCTTATATCATCATTACTTATAGAATATTTTACTATCTTGGAGGTTTCTCCAAATAATTCAAACCAAGAACCGCAAACTGCCACTTCTGGATTCGATTCCATAAATTCATATTGTTGTTTAAGTCTATTAGGGAAGCTTATATCATCGTTATCCATTCGGGCAATGTATTTCCCTTGCGACATATCGAAACCCTTGTTTAATGTAGCTATAAGCTGTAAATTTGATTCATTTTCAACATACCTTATCCTTGAATCATTATAAGATAAAATAATCTCTTTTGAAGAATCAGAAGACCCATCATTAATAATGAGAAATTCAAAATCGGTAAATGTTTGTGATAAAATACTATCAATAGCCTCTTTCAAATATAATTCAGCATTATAGACAGGCATTAAAACCGTAATCTTTATATCTTTATCCATTCTTCAGGTATTAAATCAGAAGCATTAAAACTTTTATCATTAAACCACTTTTGCGGTGCAATCACTATTTTATTAGGATTTTGGTTAAGCCATGCAGCCCACCAACTATAAGAACTGTTAGCAATTATATTGTGCTTACACATACTCATCAAACGAAAATCTTCGTAATTCGTTTTATTCCACGAATTACCTTCAACAAAAGTAAATGGATAGTCTATCTTTAAAAATGATTTCGCCCATTCGGGATCGTCAGAAAAAATAAAAAAATGAGGTTTTTGTATTTTTTCTGAAATGGTTTTTATACACCTTTCATAGTACGATTCATCACAAGTAAAATAGATTTTATTAATTTCTTCTTTTTTAATATAATCCCTACCTCGTAAATGAATACTAACCGATTCTTCGCTATTTATCCTATTGGCAATTTCGAAATTATTTAACTCTATTGGTTTTTTAATTTGAAAGTCTTCTATTATCAAATTTTTTATTCCCTTAAAATATTTTTCACTTTGCCAATATCCATGCAAATAAGTATTCTTACTGCATTTGAATATATCAGCGTCAAAATGAAAAAATCGTTCCTTAATAAGATGCTGTTTGTGAAAAGGTTTTAGATATTGCCAACGCCAGTATAATGAATTATAAATTCTTTTCAACCCTTCTCCTTTTAATTTTTTAATTTCACTTTCTGTTGCTAGTTCGCCTTTAACATCAAAAATATCAAAAATAAAAGGGATGTCTTCTATATTAAAATCAGTTCGTATAAAATTAAATGATGTATCAAATTTCAAATCTGTTTTTAACATATATGACAAATGACGCCCAAGCGCATATTGAAACATTTGATTACCTAAACCACCAAAAATGCTGACAATAATCATTCTGATAATTATTTTAAATAAAAATTCTCTATACAATTACAAATTCTCTCAATGTCATCATCAAGTAACTGTGATGCAGAAGGCAACCAAAGTCCTTTTTCTCCAACCAAATTTGAAACAGGATGATTTCCTTCAACATTATATGCTTCTTGTTTATTAATTGGAGGATACATTATTCTTGAACCTATGCCATTTTCTTTGAGATATTTTATTAATTCATTTCTGTTTTCTGCAAAGATGTCAATAAACCAAGGAGTTGTGCATGTTAAATCCTGATCAAAAAACTGAACTTCATTTACATTAATTAAATAATTTTAAATTTACAGAACTTCAATCTGTAATAGGTAATGAACAAATGAAAAAATTACCTTGGCGTATAGAAAGGAAAAAAGAAATATTACAGAAATATAAAAATAA
>JAAXXA010000030.1:4137-12609 GCA_013334735.1 Bacteroidota bacterium | reverse complement strand
CATAACATATCTTTGGAATTTTGGTGATAATAAAACTTCTTCTCAAAAAATGCCTTCTCACATATATTCAGGTGTGGGTGTTTATGATGTGTCGTTAGAAATTAAATTCCTGAAATCCCAAAAAACGAAAAAGTTTGACTATCCAAAAACTATTACCGTTAAAGAAACTCCAATAGCTCAATTTAGCTATGATATTAATGAAGAAGATGGAACTTGTTTATTTACCGATAATTCATCTGAAGCAATTCAATGGAATTGGGTTTTTGGAGATAAAAATATGTCTAAAGATAAAAATCCGGAACACGTTTATATTGCTGATGGAATATACAACGTACAACTTAATGTTTCGAATGCTTCAGGATGCTCTGATACTTCGTATAAAAAAATCTCGGTAAAACTTAAAGAACAATATTCCACACCCAACTCATTTTCACCAAATGGTGATGGATTAAACGATTTCTTTGGTCCTGTTATTAATGAAAATATGACATCCGACGGTTTTGAAATGAATATTTATAATAAAAGCGGAGTTCTTGTTTTTGTTACTAAAGATATAAATATTATGTGGGATGGGAGAATTAAAGGCACTTCAAGTTACTCTGAACCGGGAGTTTATATTTGGAAAATCTCAATGAAGAATAAATTTGGTATAAATTACGAAAAAACAGGTTTTGTAACTCTTTTGAATTTTTAATTGAAAGAAATAAAATAGTTAGAATCTTTATAAACTCAAAAGAACGCTATCTCAAAGTAGCGTTCTTTTTTGCAATAGAGTGGCTTTTTTTATTTTGAAAATAAATAAATTAAGACTATTAGTCGGTAATTTTTTTATATATTTGCTATTGATTAGTGTTCTTCAACGACTTTTTTTTATTATATTCTTGTCCTATTTGTAAACTTAAATTTAAAATTATGAAAATTATAAAAACATTACCAATCAGGAGAAGCATTATGTTTACATTGTTAACTTTTAACTTTTTTCTTTTAACTTTTAACTTATTTGCCCAGAGTGGTGGTGTTGCCATCAATTCCACAGGTGGCGCTGCCGATAACTCGACTATGCTTGATATCAGCTCTATAAACCAGGGAATGCGGATACCGAGAGTTGCGCTTACAAGCACAACATCGGCAGCTCCTATTGCTAATCCTGTTAACAGTTTATTGGTATATGATTCAGTAACTGCAGGCGATGTAACCCCTGGGTTTTATTACTGGGATGGAGTGACCTCTAAATGGATAAGATTTTCAACTGGTAGCGGCGGAGGTTGGTCAACAAGCGGAAATGCAGGAACTGACACCACTACAAATTTTATTGGCACTACAGATGCCCAGTCATGGGTAATGAAAACTGATAATACTCAAAGAATGAAAATAAGTAAAACGGGAAATGTTGGAATTGGAGCAACAAATCCAGCAAGTTCAGCAATATTAGATGTAAACAGCGCTACAAAAGGACAACTGATACCTCGAATGAGTTCAGTAAATCGTGATGCGATTGTTTCTCCGGCTACAGGTTTGCAAATATTTAACACCGACTGTAATGTAAACGAATATTACACTGGTATCTGTTGGGTTTCGTTAGGTAAGTCTTTACGCGCTCCTTATGAAATTGCTACTACAACAACTGGATTTTGTGCAGGCGCAATCCGTACTTATTCTATCACCGCAGTAACTAATGCTACACACTATACATGGACAGTGCCAGCAGAGGCAAGCATAACATCAGGGCAAGGAACCACTTCCATTACTGCAACTTTTGGAACTAAATCAGGAAGCGTATGTGTAACTGCTAATAATGATTGTGAAACAAGCCCTGCTACTTGCATTGAGATAAGTGTAGATCCTTTACCTGTTACTCCGGGTCCTATCACCGGACCTGCAAGTGTTGCGCGTGGTGCGGCCCCTGTTTCGTATTATATCGCTTCTGTTGCGGGAGCGACTTCTTATACTTGGGCGCTGCCTCCGGGAGCCACTTTTGTTTCAGGGCAGGGAACCTCTACAATTGTAGTGAATTATCCTTGCAGCGCTTTACCCGGAAATGTTTCGGTAACAACACAAAATGCCTGCGGTACTAGTGTTTTAGCTTCCGTATTGGTGATCACTGTTGGGCCTGTGGCTAATGCAGGTCCAAATGTAAATATTCCCACATGCCCGGGCACTACAATAGGAGGAGTTAGTAGTTTTCCTACAGCTTCTGGAGGTTCTGTTCCATATAGTTATTCATGGAGTCCAACAACAGATTTGTCAAGCGTTAATATTGCAAATCCAATGGTACAGTGCAACAATAGCTATACAACTGTTACTACTACCACTTACACGGTAATTGTAACGGATGCAAATGCGTGTACTGCAAGTTCTTCCTTGATTTTTAAATTTCCGGCATATTTTGTATATACAGGTTCAATTCAAAGCTGGACGGTTCCTACAGGAGTTACCAGCATAACAATTGAAGCCTTTGGGGCGCAGGGAGGAGGGAATTCTGGTTTAGGTGCCAGAATGAAAGGCACTTTTTCCGTAACCCCCGGCCAGATTTTAAAAATATTAGTAGGTCAACAGGGTGGTACCGGTAGTAGCAATGGTCATGGTGGAGGTGGAGGTACTTTTGTTACTGATAATAGTAATAATCCATTAATAGTTGCTGGAGGCGGTGCTTATGGTGGGCTAGGACTAACAACCACTTCAGGAGGAAATGGTTGCGGAACCGGAGGTACTGGAGGAAATGGCGGTGCCACTTGCAATGGTTGCGGAGGAGGAGCAGGTCTTACGGGAAATGGTGCAGATCCTTCTTCTTGTAATGTTGCTAAGGGTGGTAAAAGTTTTACAAATGGAGGGGCAGGAGGTGCTGCAGGAGCTAGTGGAGGTGCCGGTGGTTTTGGCGGTGGTGGTGGTGGTGAGTGGAGTTGTGTAGGGGCAGCAGGTGGTGGTGGTGGTTATTCAGGTGGTGGTGGTGGATCAAACGGTGGTGTTTCAGGTGGCGGCGGCTCATTCAATGGAGGGATAAATCAAAGCAATTCAAGCGGGATACAAAGTGGAAATGGAATGCTAACTATATTATATTAAAAAAAGATAAAGTTAAAATCACTTATTTTCTTGGATGAAATTCCATAATCGCATCTCTTAGGTATTCACGATCGAGGTGTAAATAAATTTCGGTTGTTGTAATGGATTCATGTCCAAGCATTTCCTGTACCGCTCTAAGGTCAGCTCCGCCTTCAATTAAATGTGTTGCAAAGGAATGCCGAAAAGTATGAGGACTTATTTTTTTATTCAATCCTATTTTTTTGCATAATTCTTTTATAATTATAAAAATCATGTTACGGGAAAGTTTATTTCCTCTTCGGTTCAAAAAAAGTATATCCTGACTTTCTTTTTTAATTGGAATATGTATTCTAAAGTCGTTTAAGTAAATTTTAATGAACTTAACAGCAATTCTTCCAATTGGCACTATTCGTTCCTTATTTCCCTTACCAACAATTTTAATAAAACCATCTTTAAAATTAAGGTTCGAAATTTTCAGGTTTATTAGTTCTGAAACCCTTAGCCCTGAACTGTAAATTGTTTCAAGCATAGCTTTGTTGCGGTGTCCTTCAGGTTTACTCAAATCAATAGCTGAAATAAGCCTGTCAATTTCTAAAACACTTAATGTATCAGGAAGTTTTCTACCTAATTTAGGTGATTCTAATAACTCTGTGGGGTTAACCTTAACAATATTTTCAAGCATCAGATATTTATAAAATGCTTTAATACCTGAAATTATTCTAGCTTGTGTACGAGCGCTAATGCCAATTTCATTTAACCATTTTAAAAAATTCTGTATTTGATGAAGTTCAATTTTATCGGGTGGAAGAACAAACTGGTTGATTTCAAGAAATTGTGTTAATTTATCGATATCTTGTATATATGCTTTTACCGAATTTTGTGAAAGGGACTTTTCTAATTGCAGAAACGCCTTAAATCCTTTTATATATGATTGCCACAACATGGTGAGTGTAAAGGTATAAAGTTAAAAGTTATAAAGTTACAAAGTTAAAATTCTATTAATCCGATATTTCGGCGGAGCTAATCACAAGGCGTATAGAAAAATGAGATGAATAGATTATTTCTACAATTACATAATTTTATTTAAAACTAAAGTAAATTTTAACAAATGTACAAAAACTAATTGAATCAATCTTTTTCTAAAAACAGAACGCGTACCATAAATAAATATTTTTTGTTTATCCAAAAAAATAGTATCTTTACAGTCAAAATAAGTAATTCAAACTATAGTCGCTGATTGGTTAAATGAACATTATTACGATGATTTATTTTAAGAAACATAATTTGTAATAAGGTCATCATGAACGAAATAAAGCACCGTGTATTTACCAATCCGAATGCTATACTCGCTAACGACAGCTATTATTTTTGCATATCTGTGTTATTGCAAATTTATAGCAAGTTGATTAATAACCTTGTGAAACTTGACAAATTGGACTTAAACAATTAAAATTTAATAAAATGAAATCAATGAAATTATTAAAAGTTGCAAGTATTGCGATATTTTTAAATTTTGTGCTTTTTATGAACAAAGCTTATACTCAAACAACACCTACAATTCTTATAGATGGTGTAGCAGCTATGGCTAATAATATTTCCGCTTCTCCTTATTGGTTACATACAGGGCAAACGATTAATGTGGGAACCAAAGTAAATTCTATTTCTGTTTTACAGTATAAAATTGTTTCTGCATTAGCAGGGGTGGGGCATACTTTACAGTATGATAGTACTTTATCAGTAACTTCAATGCAAACAGTTCCTGCCAACGAAACATGGAAAATAGAATCTGTCGCTTTACACCCTACAGCAAGTCCTATTATGCAAGGAATACAAGGTACAACAGGAGCAACTGGAACTTCTGGGTCAGATGGACCAACTGGAGCTGCTGGAGCTACTGGAGCTACTGGAGCTACCGGATTTACTGTGGATGCGGGGGCTACTGGAAATGTTTTGACTTCTAACGGAACGAGTTGGACAAGTGCGGCAGCTAGTGGGGTTCCTGCAGGTGTAATCGTAATGTGGTCTGGAGCTACCGTTCCCTCAGGCTGGGCCTTGTGTGACGGCAATAACGGCACGCCGAATTTAATCGACAGATTTGTTATGGGCTCTACCACCGCTGGAGCAGGTACTACCGGTGGGGCGAACTCTTACTCACTTACAGAAAGTCAGTTGCCATCGCATACTCATACATTCACAACAGGAAGCGCTGGGGCGCACACGCATACAATAACAAGGGCGGGTCCTGGCGGAAGTGACCCAGAGGGCTTAGGTGTTTCTCGAGCAGCGTGTTGGACACCTTTTCCTACAATGGTTTCGTCTTCTGCGGGGGATCATACTCATAGTGGAACAACAGACAGTAAGGGGGCATCCGCCGCCATCGATAACCGCCCTGCTTTTTATAAGCTCGCTTACATTATGAAACAATAAGTAAGTACCAATTTATAAAAAAAATCTTAAATCGTATTGAAGAATGTTATTAAAATAAGCAATAAAAAGTAAATTTATATAAAAAACATGATTAATTATTGTTAATATTAAAAAAGTTTGTAAATTTGCACCTCTTAAAAATCAAAAGTTTATAGAAAATGGGAAAGAAAAATAAAGAAGCAAGGGGTCAGGCTATACTTGAGTGTACTGAACATAAAAATAGCGGAATGCCTGGTACATCAAGATACATTACTACTAAAAATAAAAAAAATACCCCCGAAAGATTGGAGTTGAAAAAATACAATCCAATCCTAAAAAAAATGACTATTCACAAAGAAATTAAATAATTTAAGCTATGGCAAAGAAAGTTGTTGCATCAATGAAAATTGGAAAAGAATTCACTAAAGTCATAAAAATGATTAAGTCTCCTAAAACAGGCGCTTATACATTTAAGGAAAATATTGTTCCTAATGACCAAGTAAAAGACTTTTTTTCAAAAAAATAAATAATATTGGCTGAATTTTGATATTTCAATATTAGTTTAATTTAAAAAGCTTTTTTCCTTATGTGAAAAAAGTTTTTTTATTTGTATCTAAATAAACACAGCGGAAAATGGGACTATTCGGTTTTTTTTCAAAAGAAAAAAAAGAAAAACTTGACAAAGGTCTTGAAAAGACGAAGGATAGTGTATTTTCCAAATTATCGAAAGCTATTGTCGGCAAATCGAAAGTTGATGACGAAGTGCTTGACAATCTCGAAGAAATTCTTATTTCTTCTGATGTGGGTGTAAGCACTACACTACAAATAATCGAAAGAATTGAAAAACGTGTAGCTTACGACAAATATCTTGGCACAACTGAACTAAACAGAATACTTCGTGAAGAGATAGCCTTCTTGCTTGATGAAAGCAATAATTTTAATTCTGAAAATTTCGATATACCTCAGAATGATAATCCTTATGTGATATTAGTTGTTGGAGTTAATGGTGTGGGTAAAACCACTACTATTGGAAAATTGGCATATCAGTTTAAAAAAGCGGGGAAATCTGTCATATTAGGCGCCGGAGATACTTTCAGAGCTGCAGCAGTTCATCAGCTAACAATATGGTCTGAAAGAGTTGGTGTTCCTATTGTATCACAAGGCATGGGCGCCGATCCTGCATCTGTTGCTTATGATACTCTTGCATCAGCTAAAGCTAAAAATATTGATATTGTAATAATTGATACAGCCGGAAGACTTCATAATAAAGTTAATCTTATGAATGAACTTTCAAAGATCAAAAAGGTAATGATGAAAGTTATTCCCGATGCTCCTCACGAAGTGCTCCTTGTTCTTGATGCTTCAACAGGCCAAAATGCTTTTGAACAGGCTAAGCAATTCACTCTCGCTACTGAAGTGAACGCTCTTGCAATTACAAAGCTTGATGGTACTGCTAAAGGTGGTGTTGTAATTGGTATATCAGATCTTTTTAAAATTCCTGTTAAATATATAGGCGTAGGAGAGGGCATTGAAGATTTGCAGATATTTAATAAAAAAGAATTTGTCGATTCTCTTTTCGGGTAGCACTAAGAAACAAATTTTAACCGCAGAGGCGCAAAGACGCCAAAATGCAGGGATATTTAACCTATCTGTAAATAATTTTTTATATTCAAATTAATTATTTTTGAAAACTAAATCCACAACTCAAATAAAAATCAATGTAATTACTCTTGGTTGTTCTAAGAACATCGTTGATTCCGAATTCCTTCTGAAGCAGTTAGACATTGCAAAATTTGAAATTTCACATAATTCTCCTTCAATTAACCATGATATTGTGATAATCAATACCTGTGGTTTTATTAATGATGCCAAAAAAGAATCTATTGATACTATTTTTAATGTAGTAAAAGCAAAACAGAAGGGATTTGTAAAAAAAATAGTAGTCATGGGCTGCCTTTCCGAAAGATATTATAATGAATTAAAAAAAGATATTCCCGAAGTTGACGAATATTTTGGCGTAAACAAATTGCAGAATATCCTTTCTTTTCTTGGAGAAGAATACAAGCATGAACTCGTGGGAGAAAGACTTCTCACTACACCCTCGCATTATGCATATTTAAAAATTTCGGAAGGATGCAACCGAAAATGTTCTTTTTGCGCTATACCAATTATTAGAGGCAAATATGTTTCAAAAACAATTGACGATTTGTCAAGTGAAGCGTCATTGTTGGCAGAAAAGGGTGTTAAGGAACTTATTTTAATTGCTCAGGATTTGACATATTATGGAGCTGATTTATATAAAAAAAAGAAATTGGCTCTATTACTTGAAAAATTATCAGAAATAAAAGGTATTGAATGGATAAGGCTTCAATATGCCTATCCAACGGATTTTCCGGCAGATGTGCTGAAAATAATGAATGAAAATGAGAAGATTTGCAAATATCTTGATATACCTTTTCAGCATATTAATGATACTTTGCTCAACTCAATGAAAAGAGGACATAGCAAAGAATATACATATAATTTGATTAAAAAGATCAGGGAAAATGTTAAAGATGTTGCTCTCAGAACATCTATAATTGTTGGATATCCCGGTGAAACTAACAAGGAATTTAATGAGCTAATTGAATTTGTAAATGATGTAAAGTTTGACCGGCTTGGAGTTTTTGAATATTCGCATGAAGAATCAACGGGGGCATATAGTTTAGTTGATTCAGTAAAATCATCTGTTAAAAGAAAAAGAGCCGAACAGATAATGACCTTACAAGAAAATATTTCTCTAAACAGAAACCAGACTTTTATTGGCAAAACTCTTAAAGTTCTTTTTGATAGGGTAGAGGGGGAGTATTTAATCGGACGAACGGAATATGATTCACCTGAAATTGATAATGAAGTTCTAATAAAAAATTCTAAACTTTCCAAATTAGTTGGAAAATTTTGCAAAGTAAAAATAATTCAGGCAGACAATTTTGATTTATATGGCGAAATTGCTAAAAAATAAAATTTCGGCATAAATAATAATCAATT
>JAAXXA010000030.1:0-4127 GCA_013334735.1 Bacteroidota bacterium | reverse complement strand
ACTCAGTAAAAATAAGAAATAAAAAATCCTCATTTGAGTATTTTCTGTTAGAAAAATTTATTGCAGGCATCGTACTTACAGGAACCGAAATTAAATCCATTCGCGAAAGCAAAGCAAATATAATTGACGCTTATTGTTTGTTTGTGAACAATGAATTATATGTAAGGAATATGCATATTTCCGAATATACATTCGGTACCTGTAATAATCATATCCCTAAACGTGATCGTAAACTACTGCTTAAAAAAAGAGAACTTAAAAAATTGCTTAACAGTATGAAAACACAGGGCATTACTTTAGTTCCTACTTTACTTTTTGTTAATGATAAAGGGTTTGCAAAATTAGAGATAGCTCTTGCCAAAGGGAAAAAGCTTTACGATAAGCGGGAAACTCTAAAAGGAAAGGATGTTCAGAGGGAAATAGAAAGGGAGAGGAAATAAAAATTACAAATTACGAATTAACAATTACGCCCCCGTAATTCGTAATTGAATATTCGTAATTAATTTATACTTTTCCTTGTAACAACTCTTTAATTTCATCCAGATGCATCATTTTTTTCTTTTGTCTCAGTTCAATAGCCGATTTAGTATAATATTTGTGATTTAAAAGAAAGTGATATTCTTGTATGTACCATTCTTTAAGAGATGTAGGAATGCCATGTTCATTTTTTTCGCGCTTAAGTCTTATTCCATTCATAAAAAAATCATCACGGCCCAGATAATCTAAATCGGAATCGCATATTATTTTTTCAAGAATATTTTCGGGTTTTTGATTGCATTTTGTAGCGTAAATTATTTTGGTGATAACTTCAATTTGTAGAGGTGAATATCCAAAGCCAGGTAATATTTTTTTTACAATTTGAACAGAAACCTCTTCATTGTCTATATACCTGACTAAAAATCCACAATCATGAAAAAGAGCAGCGGTTTTTAATAATAATAAATCTTCATCATTCAAATTTTCCATTTTCGCATAACGTTCCGCAGCATCTGCAACATCAAGGGTATGTATAATACAATGATAATATAATGTTTTGGAAAGTTCTTTTTCGAGTCTTCCAATAATATATGATTTTGCGCTGTTATAATCCATCGGGTATAGTATTAACACTAATCATTTTATTGTACAATTCCCAAAATTTCTGGTTAGGTATTCTGCCTTCATCGTCAACAGACAATTCTTTTTTTATTTGATCTACAAAGTACATTTCAATTTCGCCTTTATGTTTAACAGGTATTTTTCCTCTGTGTGTACAATCAAAAAAATCTTTTACCAAATCGTAAGTTGTACCTGATATATTTATTCTGTTAGGTGTACTGGTTTGTTCCAAACGGCTTGCGGTATTAACTGTATCTCCCCAAATATCGTAAGCAAATTTTTTCTTCCCAACTACTCCTGAAATAATATTTCCTGTATGTACTCCTATCCTGATTTTCCATAATGTACGTCCTTTCTTAGCCTGTTCCTTTTTTAACCTGCTGATAAAATCACGCATTTCAAATGCTGCCAAAATCATATCAACAGGATTTGTATCATTTTTAATTGGTACTCCGCCGGCGCACATATACGAATCTCCAACAGTTTTTATTTTTTCGATATTATGTCTTACGCAAACATCGTCAAAAAAGACAAAACATCTATTTAGTTCGGAAATTAATTCTTGAGGTTCAAGTTGTTGCGCAATAATTGTGAAATCCTTAAAATCAGAGAACAATACTGTTACACGATTGAAAACCTTCGTTTTTGCATTTCCATTTTCTTTTAGTTCTTGCGCAATTTTAAAAGGTAATATATTTAATAGAAGTTTGTCTGATTTTTCTTTTTCCCTTTCAATTTCCTTCTTTTTGTCGTTAATTTCTGATGTTCTTTCTTTAACAATTTTTTCCAATCGGAATTTAGTTTCTCTGAATCGTTTACTGCTATATCGATAAGCCGAAAAAATAATAAATCCAATCCCCAAAATATAAAAAGTATAGGCATACCAGCTTTTATATATGGGAGGGAGTATTTCAAATGCATAAATAGCTTCGGTACTTTCAGTGTCAAAAATGTTTTTTGCAATTACACGAAACTTATAGTTTCCAGGAGGTAAGTTAGTATATTCTTTTTTAGTTTCATTAGTCCATTCCGATGGCTTTTTATCAAAACCTTCTAAGAAAACTTGATACATTTTAGCGCCTTCATCATAAAAACTAGGCGCTGCATATTCAAAAGTAAGACTGTTAAAAGCAAATGATATCCGGGGTTTTAATTCTTTTGGCTGATTTAACGAAAGTCCGGTATATTGTCCGCTGTCATTTTTATTTTTAAAATATGTTCCCCAGAACAAAACCGAATCTCCTTCAATAATTACCTTTCTAATTAAAGCATGAAATTCTTGATTGTAAGCATATTTTGTATTTCCATCATATCTGATTAGACCATCATCTCCTCCTATCCACGTTACATTGTCATTTTCAGGGAGTATTGAATATATCTGCATTTGAGGTATTGGCTTAAATGGAATAATATTCAAAGTGTATTTACCGGTTTTATCACGAAGTATTTCAAAAATTATTTTTTTACCCGAAAAATTATCTATTAACTGAACCCAGATATTACCTTTTTTATCTTCGGTTATATTATTTATATTAAATGTTTTATTAAGATAACTGAATGGAAAAGTTAATACATGTCTGAAAATTATTTTTGTTATGTTGTTTTTCAAAATTTTTTGTACAGGAACAAAAACATTATTATCCGAAACAAAAAGTAATTTGTTTATTACTTTGTAAATGGTTGTATATGTTATAGGTTGACCTTCTATTGAATCGTAATGAGTTATTTTATATGTGTAATTTTCTTTAAAAGGAAGTGTTATACTTTTTGTCCCTTTATAGGAAAAATCAATCATGTGTGTACCGTTAAATTCTGTTGTTATCCATAACTTACCTTCGTTATCTTCTGCAATACTAACAATTCTATCTTCAAATGCGGTAACTTTCCCTTGGTATTTGAAACTTAAATTATCACCGGAATAATCTATAGAAAAACAAATTAAACCTTCATCTGTTCCTGCAAATATTTTACTGGAATCTTTTTCGCTTCTATATAATTTATTTGAATTTGCTTTAAATATTTGTATGCTGCGATTATCTTTAATTTCGAAAATTCCTGTTGTATTTGCCGTTAATAGAACATCTTTGTTCTTGTTTTTTATATTTTTAATTATTAGCATATCCCATGTGGTTGAATTAATTCCTTTCAACAACTTAAATTGAGAAATATCTTTTTTAAATTCATCATCCGATAAAGAATAATTCCCGGGGTTAAAATCATGATAATATAAGCCCTGATATGTTCCTGCAAATATTTTACCTTGAAATCTTACAATAGAAAGCACGCTGCCTTTTAATCCTTTTTCATCATTCCAATAACTTAAAGGCGCTGATATATCTATGCGAGTTATGCCATTATCCAATGCAAGCCAAATAGAATTTTGATTATCCTGCCCTATACTAAAATGTGTTTCATTTTGGACACCTGCTTTTTTGTCAAGAATTTGAATTAAATTCCCTTTATTGTCAATTATGGCGGTTCCTCCTCTATGTGTTGCAAAAGCATATTTTTCACCATATAATTCTTTGCAATCTTTAAGTTGGTTATGCTGAATGAAATACTCTGCCTGAGTTTTGAATTTGGTAATTTGAGGTAGCATATTTGCCTTCAGTTTTAATGGATTATCCATTACAAATATCCCGCTATCCTCAGTAACTATGAGCAATTTGCTGCTTTTATATGGTAAAATATTCTTTACAGTTTTGTTATTGAAAAAAATTCCACCGTTTAACTTAACAATAGAATCTTTTTTTATAAAACTAAGTCCTGTATTCTGTTGCCAAACAATAATATTATTTTGAATTTTATTACATGAATTATATTTATTGAGTTGCCAGGTTTTCATCTCCTTATTGTTCCACCTGAAAAGTTTTTCGCCTGTAGTAAAAAAAATACCTGCTTCAGTAGCATACAGACTTCTTATGTAATTAAATTTTCTGTCTTGTGGAGCAAACTTATTTAATAGCGATACAAATTTAAGTTTTCCTTTTTTATTTGAATTGATATATCCAAATTCAGATGTAGATCCA
>JAAXXA010000479.1:2008-3249 GCA_013334735.1 Bacteroidota bacterium | reverse complement strand
TTTACCGGAGTTTATTAATGTTGATTTAATTTTTTCGAGAAAATCATTTTTTTCAACAACATGCAACGCAAAATTTATAAGTTCCTGATTTTTATATTGCAACTCCATGTTACTATTTTTCAGTTGAAGGCTTAAAACTTTTTTCTCGTTTTCGGAATCTTTAAGGCGTGAATTAATTAACTCCTTTTCTGTTTTGCTTATTTTTTTATCTGTTTTGTTCCTGTACCTAAGCCAAAAGATTATCAATGAACAGATTACTGCAAATAATATAAATATTACGTAAAGAGTAAAGCGTCTTATTTTCATTACTTCAATTTCTTTTTCTTTTACCAACAAATCCTGTTCTTTTTTCTTTGTTTCATATTTTGTTTGAAGATCAGCTATTTGCTTACTTTTTTCTTTATTAAAAATGCTATCGTTAATTTCTTTTGAAAGCCGGAAGTATTTATATGCATTTTTATAATTATGCAGGCTATCGAATGCTATTGCTAAATATTCATAAGCATATACCTGTAATAACAAAGCTTTAGTTTCTTTTGTTATCATCAGTCCACTAAGCGCATATCTAATAGTTTCGTTATATTTTTTAAGCTTAATATCCAAATCGGCAATATTCAGTAGCGCTATGGATTGCCCATATTTATTATTAATTTCTTCTGAAATTTTTAGTGATTTAGTATAAAACTCAATAGCTTTATTATAGCTATTCTTTGCCGAATATAAGTTACCTATATTATTGTAACATTGCCCTATTTCTTTTTTATTTCCAAGATATTCGTATATTTTAAATGATTTCATAAAATAAACCAACGCTGTGTCATAAGTTGAAAGAATAGCATATATACCTCCAATATTATTATAACAATTAGCCATCCCGAATTTATCATTGAGTTTTTCTCTTATTTTAAGAGATTTCATGTAATATTGGAGCGCTTTGTCATAAGATTTTTGATAATAAAGAATAATACCTAAGTTTAAATAACAATCCGAAATCCCTTTTTTGTCGTTAATCTCTTCCATTAGCTTTAACGATTTCACGCTATATTCAAGGGATTTGTCATAAGTTCCCATTTCATAATAAGCTATTCCAATATTTTTCAAACATTGAGCTTTCCTGCTTTTATCATTTAGTTTTTCGAAGATATTCAATGATTTGATATAATATTCCAAGGCCTTGCTGTATGAGCCTTTACCTGTATAAACATCGGCAATATTTTTTAAGCAGGAGGCTGTATATTTAG
>JAAXXA010000479.1:0-1998 GCA_013334735.1 Bacteroidota bacterium | reverse complement strand
AGCTTCTGAAAAAGCCATATTATAAAAAGTTAGGGCTGTGTCGGGCAAAGTATTTTCGTAAATACCACCTATTTCAAGAAGGAGATTAATTTTATCGGTATCGTGCGCGGTAGTTTTTAATTTATTAATAAGGCTATCAGCTTTATGAATGTCTTGCGCCGGAGAAATTTCGCAAAATAATAGAAATGCAAATAGCAATAAAATATTAGTTGAATTGAGCAAACTTTTTGGTATCGACATAATTAGAAATTAAGGAGTATAAAGTTTGTAATTTATAAAATTCGTCAAGTTGAATCTTTGATGAAAAGTCTTTATTACATTTTTATGACAAATTTGCGAAAATTATTTTTAAATATACAAAGTTATATTAAGAAACTGTTTTGAATTTTCATATTGCATATGTTTTATTAACAATCTTTAAAAGTCACTCAGAGCCGTCTGCCTTTCAGGACGTGTCAAAGAGTGGCTATTCGGTCAACTTCGACAAGCTTCTCCTTCAACTAAGGTTTCAGGATAATCGGCTCTACGCCTCCACCATAGCGGAGCGGATTGACCTCATAAATATGTCTTTTAAGATAATTCAAAACTGTTTCTTAATATATTTTGCAGATGAGGTAAGATTTTTATTTGTTTTATTAACGAACTCTAATCTTTTATGCAACGAACACTATACCCATTTGGCTTATTATTACCAAGACGAGTTAATGTGGAGGAATTATAGCTCAAATATCTATACCAAGCGGTACTAGCAGCAGATTCAGTAATAGTCCACCATGCACAGTATTGTCCTGAATAGTAGAAGAAGCCTCCCCATGAGTTACCGGTGGAAAAGGCAGAAAAACCGCTAGAGTTAGTAGCTCCTGTGTTTGGAGAATTCCAGCACGGCTGTGTTCCACAAATCGAAGTTACTTTCATTGTACCACCAGCAACACTTTCCCCACCTAAAGAAGTCGTTAATGTTGTCCATTCGGCATCACTTGGTAAATGCCAGCCTGATGGGCAAATACCCTGTACATTTCCGGTTGGAGGAGTAGTATATACGGCTGTATTGCTTGCCCCATTTATATATTGAACCGCCTCTGCCCATTGGTACAAACCACCATTTGTGGTACAGTTGGACCCATTATCACCATAGCAGTGTTTTTCAATAATACTATTATCGGTTTGTTCAGTAGCAGCAGTAATATAATTACCACTAGTACTGTAATTCAGGTTTTGTGCCATCCAGCATTGCGAACCTATTTCCACAGTAGTGTATGTTTTGCTGTCGCGTGAATCAACAAAAGAATTACCACATAAAAATAAAGTTGTTTGGGTTAAAGAGGTTGATTCCGAGCCTCCACAACTATTATAAGCCCATACATAGCGGGTGTATGTGGTATTAGAAGTAAGCCCTGTTTCAGTTTTTGTAACACTCGTGCTCATATCAGAAGCTGTGTTATAGTCATTGACAGTATTCCATTTGTAACCAGTAGCTCCACTTACAGTGTTCCAATTCCAAACTATTTGTGTTTGGGATGGAGTATGTGTTCCTGTTGTAGGGGCAGAAGAGAGAGGAGAAGTAGTAATAGCTGTTATTGTATTTGAGTTAGCGCTATAGCAGACTGCAAAAGAACGAATACGATAATAATAAGTAGTATTGGAGCTAAGACCTGTTACAACACAAGTTGTATTATTGTTTACAATCCGGTTGTTGTAGCCTGCTACAAAAGTAGTAAAACCTTCATCAGTAGCTACATCAAAACAGTATGAAGTAACACCGGCGACGGACATAAGCATATTTGCCTGAAATGACGTGCAGCTAATATTTGTAGCCGCGTCAGCTACGGGAGCATCAGGAGGAATACAAGGTACAGGACAGGATATAATACTCCATGCGCCATTTACATAAGCCTCGAAACATTTTGTTGTAGTATTAAATATCATAAGACCTTCGGCAGGTGCATTACCGGCATTACCATTAGTACCGATTATCGAAGTACGTTCGTTGGTGCTAAT
>JAAXXA010000478.1 GCA_013334735.1 Bacteroidota bacterium | reverse complement strand
TCTGATGTATGATTCTTTCTCACGGCGGTGCTCCTTTTTGGGTTTGAGTTTACGTTTGGCGACGCAATTCTAACCCCGAAAGGGCACTGCCGTGATTTAAAAAAGCGAAAATTACTTTACGTTATCGAAAAAGTATGTTTGTCCCGCCCTCTCATTGGGCCAGGACCGAAACTTGGTAGGATTGCCAGTCGAGAACGGATGTACCTGGACTTGAAGGAGAAGCTTATCGAAACCTTGCCGAGGTGTTGCTATGACGCGCTCATATGTCTGGCACTGCACCGAGGGAAAAACAACTGAAATTCTGATTGATAAAAGGAAAAGCTTGACTGCTTTTACCTAAAGGTAGTGCCTGGTTAGCAATAATTTTGTTTTTAATAATAAATATAGGAGGTTTTAAATATGGAATTAATTAATTCTCGCAAAGGTTCCAAGATTAGTATCTGGGCTAAAGAGCCACAAGGAGGGCCTTGCCATTATGGATTTAGTGTCTATGAGCTTAAAATATATAGCAATAACATGTTGGTAATTGAACAGGACTCACCTGAAGACCACAGATACACTTGGATTCCAACATCTGAAGTTCTTAGAATTGAAGAGTGTCTTTATAAGATAGAAAGTCAAGACCCACTCCAGCCTCAGATTTAGGACTAGATTGTAGTTTATACTCAGCGACAAATGTTTCATTTTCACTTAGTATTTTACCTGCTATGAAGAAACTCATTGTTGGTTCATCAGGGTTTTTGTGTATTGTTATGTTTAAATTTTGATTTTCATATTCATTTGGTACTAATAGTTTTGTTAATACTCTTTCAGTTATTTGTGTTTCAAAATATTTTTTAGTTTCAGAATCAACATCTTCAACATTCCAGATGAAATTAGGTTTCATGACGTTTGCTCCGGTTTAAGATTTATTTTTGCTAACGTTCCGATAACCAGACCGCGCCTATGAAGTTGCAGATAAATCGCCAGGCGTTCTCGCGGTCTGGTTAATTGGTTTGTTGTACGTTTATATTATTTGTATTTTATTTCTCTTTTTGGATGCCTTTTGCTCTGAATATTTCTTCTGCCTTTGCGACTTCGTCGCCAGAAAAAAATAGCCCACGGTCATATAAGTCTCTTGGTAAACCTATAAACTTCAAATGATATAATGGGGGCCTGTTTGATATTATTCGTAAAGTGCGACGGAATTTATTAGGACCGATATCTGGAAGGCAGACAAAGTTATAGAACTCAAGTTCTTCCTAGAGTACAGAAATTAACATTCCGTCAGTTATGCCCTTTTCAGTAAAAACAAGTGAACTTGAGCTAAACCGTATAAAAACAAAAGCGACAATAATGCAAAGAACAATATAAGATATACCGCTAAATATATAATCAGCTGGTAACCTTAATATATTTGGTGCCGTATAAAACATAAACCCTGAAAATATTATAAAAATGACAAGCAAAAATATTAGCAGATAATTACTGATCCCCTTATGGGGAGGATCAATCTTTAAGAGCACCTCGCAATTTAATATTTCTTTGCTCTTTCTGAACATCAATTGGCATCTCGGGTTTTTATCTTATATGCACGTACAACGCTCCACATAACTTGCCGCTTGGCTTCCACCGAGGACGGCAGAAGGAAAAGCCATGAAACAAGAACAAAATTTCGATACGACCGTCGGCCAAGCGGTCAACGTTGATGTGGTTGTTATGCGATTTTATATTTGTTTTTAAATTCGTTGAAAAAACATTCCATTTCCATTGTTTGGATCACCAACTCTTATAAAAATAAGGTATGGCGGGGTTTGCTTGTACATATTTATAGAGGTAGTTCCTGACTTAAATTCAAGCTCTAATGTCCAGATCTCCCATATGTTTTGCCCTTTAGTCAAACGCCATTTTCCTTCATTTGATTCAAATTTTTTATTTGACGTGCCAAAGCCGTTTTTCCACCAATCTGGCATATTATGCATAAGTAACTTGCCGTCATTATTTAGTATTATCTTATGTTCTTCTTCGGGATAGTGACCTTGCTGTCTTATATATTTTAGTGTTTCAGGAGTAGGTTCCCAAGTGCCAACAATATTATTAATGTCCGGCTTTGAGCGTGTGAAATTAAGTTCATTTAAATCTACCATTGGGCATCCAACAAGCAATAAACCTATCAGAATAATGCCCGCAATCTTAATGAGTATATTTATCATATTTTTGGTGCATAACGGCAGTTATAAGCAGACCGGGCCTTTGGAGTAGATAGATTGCCCCGGCGTTTCCCCCGGTCTGCTTAATACTTTTGTTCGCTTACCTTCTTTTTTTATTTTTTTTGATACCCAAGGCTTTTGGTTTGCTGCGTTGAGTTGTACCACCAAGAGATATTTCGCCTGATCTGACCATCGTTTTGAATAATGTTCCAGCGACATCAGGGTATTTCATTAATGATTGGAGCATTACAGAATTATCAATATCTTCGCCTGAGCCTTTTTTCATTAAAATTTCCATCAATTCTGGATGCTTCATGACTGACAAAAAAGCAGAAATCTTATCTTCTTCTGGATCGTATTCTTCTTTTCCATACTCCTGAAATCTATAACCTGTTAATTTCGCAAGTTCTAAAAGATGGTTATCTGGATGGCTAGGATTGTTTGCGAAATGTTCAATATATCTTTTCAAATTTTCTGATAATTCTTTTAGTCCAGTGGGTGTATTTTCGTATTCAATGTTTCTTAAATGTGCAATATCGAATGGAACTTTAGGGCCATTCTTGTCCTTAATTATAATTGTCCCTGGTTTGCAGGCATGTCTTAATCCCAATTCGTAAAACACATTAGGATTTGGATATGTAACATCCGCTATAACAATATCAGAGTGCATGATTCTGGTAAGTATATCTGATGTGATTGTACCTGATAAAGCAACCTCGTCAGCCCTAACCACTTCGAGGCCTGGTGCAGCTTTATTAATAGCTTCTTTTATAAGGTCGTCATATCGCTGCTTTAATAATGAATATGATATTGTTTCTCCATTTACGATTTGGTCACCAATCGGCATAATTACGAAGCATGTATTTGACGTAGCCATGAGCACTCCTTTATTTTTAGCGAACGTTCCGATAAGCAGACCGCGCCAATGAAGTTGCAGTAAAATCGCCGGGCGTTTACGCGGTCTGCTTAATTGGTTTGTTCGCTAATTTTTGAAGTGGTAGCGGTTTTTGAGACAGGTGTGTAAGCAATGAACCGAACTTAAAGAGGAGAAGGTTCATGCCGCA
>JAAXXA010000477.1 GCA_013334735.1 Bacteroidota bacterium | reverse complement strand
CGTGCAAATGGTGAAGGCACTGATGTTGCAATTTTTGAAGAATAGCCTTTTACAGTATCTTTAATAGTACTAATTTTATTGTAATCCAATTTTGACGTCTCCACCCAACATTCCCCCCTGACACTAGAGACCTCATCATTTTGAATCCTGAATATGTAGCCAGATTTATTCTTACTATCCATTTTATTATTATTTTTTGAATTACGACATTGTGGGAAGATCGCTAAGCTGCTCAAAATATTTTTTTGACAATTCATTCAGCATTGTCATAAATCTTATCTCTTTTTCAACAATACTGCCTTGCAATTTATTCTCTATTATTCCAATATGCTTTTTGATATAATTATTATTAATTCCTTTTTTAATCAACCCTGTTTCAATCCGCTTACCAACCATAAAAGAATTAAAATCACCTCTTAAATTAAACGGCTTAAATGACCGGTCATTCTGTTCCATTTCATCTAACCATGGGAAATAATAGTTTCCAATAAAATCAGATAATTTTAAATAAAAATCTTTTGCTTGTATCTCGTTTTTCAAGTTAAGCTCCTTTGCAAAGGCTTCATCAAGATTTTTTGGAATAAAATCTAGATAAGTTTTTGATGCATAAGCAAAAGAAGCAAGCGGTTTAAGTATTTTATTTTTTGTTTTATCATAGAAATGCCTTATATCTAATCCAGGTACATCTTTTTTTATACCATATTCATAATATTTTGTATTCCCTGTAAACTCTGTATTATCTTTGTTGGTAAAATCTATCACTGATGTAGCTGCTATAAACTCAACAATATGTGCATTGTTTTGTTGAGAGCTTCCTCCCTCATTATTTTTGTATAATTTACTTCCCGGCTTATCATAGATGTAATACATAGAATCTATCCCATCCATCTCTTTTTCATAATATGCCAACGCTGATTTTGTCTTTGACATAAACAAATTAGAATCTATAGCACTTATCCCATTCTCTTCGATTGAGAAATATGGCATAATTGTTATAGCTCCTTTTATAGCAGAACTAACTTTGTTGTTACCCTTTTTTTTCAATATTTTTAATAACTGAGGAAACCCCGCAGAACCTGTCCCTCCAAAAATTGAACTAATTATAAATATCCTATCCCCATCAGCAAATGCATTCATAAAATATCTAAAATCTGGTATATTTTCCAGCTCATTAAATATCATACACCCAATGTTAGGATTTCCTTTAAATCCTTTTACTAACTCAAGGTTTAACTCACAATTTTTATCATTTTTTTGTGATGAATCATAAAGCAACCTCATAAAATGCTCATCAACAACATCCATTTCGTTTACCTTAAAGTATTCAGCAAATGTTTTCGACAAGTTTACTACATTTAACTGAAAATCATCCTTTATCCTTTCTGAATCATTTTCACGTTGAGAACTTAATGTATCTAAATTTGTTCCAAAAAAGACATCATAATTTTCCTCATCTTTTTCGATTGCTTTTGCTCTGATATCCTTGTAAAGTTTTAATCCTTTTATAGTTCTTGCAGTATCAGCATTTTCTGCATCAACGTCAATAATAATTGGTATAATCTTTCCTGAGTGCTCAATCTTTACCCCTGATGCAAGAAGCATAGTCAATGATCGAATTACTCTTGCGCCGGTACCACCGATTCCAATAACAAATGTATTTCTCCTCATATCAAAATGATTTTAAATTGGAGTTCTTTTGCAGAATATTGAAATTCTTTTTAATAAAAATGAAAACATTATAAAACTTAAAATAGAGTATATCGCATTAATAAACCCAAATGGTATTATTTTAGCGTCATTTTCATAATTGCCTAATGTTCCACATGCCACGGAATATGCGATATAAAATCCAAGTCCAGCCACGATAAAAATTGTAACAATCCAATGATGCAATTTACAGAAAACAGGCTGCCATCTTCCCAAGCCAACATAAAATATCAAACAAACAATAATCACCATAACTATTGACATTACGGCAACAGTATTAAAAATACTATTTCTATAATCTGGGTAGTTAGCAACTGGCCCTATTATCAACTCGTATAAAAATTCAAAAATAGCTACCGACATTCTTTTTATTTTATTAATGTTATAGAAATATTCATCAAATTTTTATCATTCTCTCCATATGCTTCTGATATTCCATCCACGAAATATTTTAATGCAAATGTTTTACCTTTCATCAACTCATACTCCTTATCATAGTCGCAAGACCAGCTCTCATACCATTTATAATCAGGCAATGATATATTGATTCTTGCCTCTTTGGTATTAACCGAATTTACATCAAAGACCATTATATGTGTTGAGCTTTCATATTTTTTATACTCATTTTTTCCTTTTATTCTTTTCTTCTCATCTTCTGTTGTAAGCCTAATCTCAGGTGATTTACTTAAAGAACATCCATCAACCTTAACACATAAATTATCATATAAGTACTGAATATCTTTAACCTCATCTGATAATTTTTTAATATCTATACCAATAACAACCTGAAAAGGCATATTATTTTCCACCTTAACATCAGACCCATCATTACTTAACAAAAAACCGCACTTTGTTAGCTGTGGAATATATTCATATTTACTTATAATATCACTTGTGACGCCATATCTTGATACCTGAACAGCCTTATGTGATAGATTATTATCCAGATTATCCTCAAAACTTTTTAGAATATCTTTTTTTCCTAAAACAACAACATAAAAGGGTCTTTCTTCTCCATTTATTTTTGTTTTATTATTTTGATAATCATAATATGTTCCAAAAAATTTTGATTTAAATGCATAAATACTTGTTGAAATCCCGCTCTTTTTTAGATCATAAAACAAAGCATATATTTTCCCATTTAAATCCGTAGATGCATTTATCCTGTTAATTTCTGGATTTCTTTTTACATCTGCATTTGAATAAGACAAAATGCAATCAGATACAAATATGGTAATCTCGTTTCCACTTCGATTATTGATTATATGCTTAATCATATCATGCAATTGGTACCCATCTTTATCGGCAATATTATTTTTTGCCATTTGCTCAGAAAAACCCTGAGCACCAACTGGACCTGCCAATGAATCATTGACAAAATACACCTGTACCGGACCAACTTTTTTGTCTATCTTATATACATAATCTGATAGAATTTCTTTAAACTCAGTTACATGATCTGAATCTAAATAGCCACCCATGCTGGCAGAATTATCAACATAAATTTTAACACTCTCTATTTTTGTTTTTGTTTCTACCGTTGACTTA
>JAAXXA010000029.1 GCA_013334735.1 Bacteroidota bacterium | reverse complement strand
AAGCATCGTCTTTACTGATAATGAATGGTATTTGTATATTTCAGGCATATAATTTTTTATTCGCTAATATACACTTTTTTTAAACAAATAAACTTAACTAAATTATTTAGATCTAATCAGTACTTAAAGTGCCTAAAGTTTGTAGTGCCTAAAGTACTTGTACTTAGGTTCAAAATATGACATGATACCCATTAACTAACAAAAATATCATTTATTAAAAAGTTTTTCAATTTATTTTATTACCAAACTTGTCCATTTTACATCCACAGTTCCTGCATTGCACTTGTTACCATCTTTTATTAATTTGTTACTATTAATTTCATAATAATATTTTGTTTGTTTGTTAAGGTTTGAATAATATAAATTCCATTGTTTTTAAGCGAAAAATTAAAATTAGTTTGTTTGTCAACAAAAGTATTTTGCACTACTTGCCCCAAATAATTTAAAATCAATATTTCTTTTGTTTCAGACGGTACTATAATGGTAAAATTTTTTGTAGTTGGATTTGGAAAAATTGTAACGGAATATTCTTTTTTAAGTATATGTTCGTTAACTCCTACATTTGAGTTTATTTTTGCAATAAAAATATCACTCATAGTACCAGAAGTATCAGTATTAGCTAAATCAATTGCGCCAAAATTTATTGAAGAACTTGCAAATCTACCTGTATGATAAATATTACCATAACTATCGGCAACAATACCATATCCAGCATCAGAACCACTTCCCCCAAAACTTTTTGCCAAAAGTACATTCCCATATGTATCAAATTTAACGATAAAAATATCTCGCTCACCTGCATTATAGAGAATAGTATTATCAATTGTCAAGTATGGGCTATCATACCATCCTGTAAGAAATATATTACCCAAATTATCGTTAGTTATGTCCAAGCAATGTTCATTATCAATTCCACCAAAACTTTTAGCCCAAAGAACATTACCAGTAGAATCACATTTTAACAAATAAATATCCCATAATCCTAAATTTGTTAAAGTAATACTGTCAAAAATAATAAATGGACTTTCAAATATTCCAGTTGTATAAATATTACCATAGGTATCTGTAATAATATTGGCACCATAATCAAAATTACTACTTCCATATTTTTTTGCCCATAAAACATTTCCAAATGTATTATATTTAACAATACAAATATCACTAAATCCTGAATTTGAGAGAGAGAAACTATCAAAAACAATATTTGAACTAAAGAAGTTTCCCGTAATATATATATTGCCATTATAATCAGTAGTAATACCATTACCATTATCCATATTATTACCAAGAGCTTTTTTTGTCCAAATAACATTTCCAGATGAATCATATTTTGTAATAAAAAAATCTGCTGATTGACCTGAATTTATTAAAATATCATTATCAAATGTAATCGAATCCCCAGAAAATGAACCAGTAATATAAATATTATTCTCCGAATCAGTAGTGATGTCGGCACTTTCATCAATATAGTCGCTACCTGCACTTTTTGCCCAAAGCACATTTCCGAATTTGTTGTATTTGACAATAAAAATATCACAAGAGGAATTATCTGTATTGGTTAAAGTTATATTATCAAATATGATTGAGTCGCCACCGTATTGTCCTGTAAGTAATATATTTCCAGATGCATCGGAAGAGAGACTCAGCCTATGAAAACCGCTTAGTCCAATATTTTTTGCCCATATTATATTTCCTAATGGATCGCATTTAGCAATGAAGTTGCATAGCGACGATGTATCTGTATTTATCAAAGTTATATTACTCAAAATAATTGTGTCACTTTTAAAAGCTCCTGTGATATATATGTTTTCTTCAAAATCTGTAATTATACCATAACTACAGTCATCATTATTTCCAATAACCCTTTTTGCCCAAGCCCAGTTTGGTGTTTGTCCAAATGAAACAATGTAGCTAAAGAGCGCTAAAGTTAATATATATTTTTTTTGCTTCATGATTATTAATTATAATGCGATTGCCACTAACTCCTTTCAATTTCACCTAAATCACATCATCACAACTACGCTAATTGTATTAGTATGACAAGCGTCTGCTATATTTTGCGTAAAAAAACTATTTTTAATAATTGAACTGTCTTTTCAATTTTTCTATACAGTAAAACTTATCAAGAAATATTCTTAATTCGTACAAATAAATGTAGTTTTATACTAAAAAGCTTTGCTGCTAAATACTTCTGAAGCTACTTTTGGATAATTAGCCTTTGGTTAACAGTGAAGTCTTTTGATTTAACTTCAATTATATAGATACCATTTCTTAAATCTGCGATGTTTATTCTATTTTGATTTTGCTTCAGTATTTCTGATCTAACCAACACTCCCATTATTGAATAAATATTTAATTCCATACCTTCATTGCTTGCATTTTTAATATTTAAAGTAACAATGTTGGCGGCAGGATTTGGAAAAATTGTTTCCTGTGCATTTTTTAATATAAACTGTTTTATTCCCATCACCACTGGTTTGATAGTATTACTGTGCGATTTCAAATAAGTACTCTGTGTATTTTTGGATGACGTACAATTAAAACCTAAAGCATCTATACGCCAATTACCATCAGGGTAACTTGCATAGTTAGGGTCTGTAGTTGAAAGTCCTATGGTATTTACCAAAACATGCCAGTTGCCTGTGTTGTCATCGTCTCTCAAAAATGAATATCCTGTAATTGGATTTGTTTGGCCTGTTTCAACGGTATAGGCATTCCATGAAAAATTAGAACCGTTTTCCTGAACAAACATTGATTGATGATAAGGGCTTTCCTCACCTATATTGCCACATGTATCGAGTATTGCCAACTTATAAAACCAACTTGAATACTGTGGGTTTCCGCCATTAGGCCCGCCAATGCTGAATGCCGTATCAACAAATTCACTTAAAGAATTTTTACTTACTGCTCCGAGGCGTAAATAATTTGAGGAAATTGCATCCTTCCTATATACAATAAAGCTATCAACATTATTATACAAGGTTTTATCCCAGCAAACCACATTGAAATTATAGTTAGAAGCGCTGTCGGTTGTTACCATGCAAATATTGGGAACTTCGGGCGTAACAACAGCAATTGAAATTGTAGCTGAATCTTTGCAACCATTTTTTTGACCAATAATACTATAAACATCGCTTATCAAAGGTGTTATCACAGCAGATGTAATAGTATCATAAAGATTAGATACACCCGAATTTGAACTCCAGGTATAGGTAGTTGAGCCGCTAACCGTCAGAGTAGTACTTGTCCCCAGACAAATAGGTAACGAACCACTAGCGCTGATGTTTACTTGTGGAGCAACAACATTTAACAGTACTGCTATATTGTTACTATCATGGTTCGCAGTTGCCAAATCAGGCTTTCCATCACCGTTAAAATCGGCGCTTATAATTGTCCATCCGCCATAACTACCGGGAAATACAGTTGCAGGTCCAAAACTACCTGTTCCTGTATTTTGCAATATATGCACAGCATCAGGTGCGGCAGTAAAATTACCTACAGCTAAATCGGGCATTCCATCTCCATTAAAATCAGCGCTGACAACTGTATTAGAAGCAGAGCCTGTGGCATAGTTGGTGGCAGGATAAAAATCACCATTTGTGCCTTTGCTTAGAAAAACAGATATATTGTTTGAATTCCAATTTGCTACTGCTATATCATCGTAACCATCACCATTAAAATCGTTGCTGCAAACAGAATATGGACCTGAGCCGGCTAAATATTTAGCAGCTGTTCCAAAATTGCCCGCACCATCTCCAAGTAATACGCATACACTATCAATACCGCCACCATTATTACTATTAGATGCTGCCAGATCTGCATTTCCATCACCATTAAAATCACCGCTGGTTATTTCAGTCATATTAGAGCCTGCAATAAAATCTGTATGTGTACTAAAGTTTCCTGTTCCATCACCTAATAAAACAGAAATATTATGTGAACTATTATTAGCAACTGCCATATCAATTTTGCCATCTCCATTAAAATCGTCGGCACAAACAGATTTTGGAAAACTGCCAACAGCAAAACTATTTGAAGTTGGGAAATGCCCTGTACCATCACCGAATAGGATTACTATATAACCATTATTTGGACCAAATGGCAAAGGATATGCTATATCAGCTTTTCCGTCTCCGTTAAAATCACCACTAATAAAACGAAGCTGTGATAATGGAACAGTATCATTTTCATAAACATTTATTGAATTTCCGAATCCGCCAATGCTATTGCCGGGTAAAAAATAAATAATTGAACTATTAGTAAAACCCGTAACCAAATCAAGCCTGCCGTCGCTATTAAAATCGGCACATGCAAGCGCAGTGTTGCCTTGATAAGGCTGACCTGCTGGATAATTTGCAGTTGTAAAACACACTTGCGCATTTGCAGATATGCAAACAACAAAAGCCAAAATTGTAAATAATTTTTTCATAATGTTTGAATTTAAATTATTAGTAAAGATATATTTTTTGTTTCAATTAATTGGATTTAACTATTACGGGCTGCTACCGACGGCGGGGTTTAACGCACTTTCGTATCACCCGTAAAAATGTTTTTCAAAGTTACTAAAGTTTCCGTCAACCACAAGCCATTGAAGCAATGTTAAGTAAGCCTATGTTTTTTTATTTTACAGTCGTCCTTCTTTCCGTGCCTGTTTATATTCTTCCCTTTTTTCAATCGCTTCTTTTATTTGATTTTCTTTAAAACCTAAATCTTTCATTTCCTCATCTGTCAAGTACAAACTTAAGTAACCAAGGGTCACATTTGGCTTTAAGAAGTCAGCATAAGCATTTACTAATTTTATTTTCGCATTGAGAATCTTATTAGAAGTATTAAGGTTATTGGTTATAACTGTCGTAGCTGATTGCATTTGATCAAGCCAATGTTGATTTACATTATCTATCTCAGAAATAAGTTCTTTTCTTAGTTTTTCTATTTTTGATAATAAATAGTATGCGATTAAAAATACCGCAATCAAACTAAGGACATGTGAAACCCAATACTGATTATTCGATATAACTATACTAGTCTCCGTTATCTTTGTTTTGTCTTCTTTACATGTGTTTATTACTAAATTAACTAATGACCATAAACTTTCAATTTGAGTCAATAATGTTATAATTAAAGCACCTTTTAATTTTATGTTTTTCATTTATCTTTTCTCCTTTTATGTGTTTGTTTTTAAAACAGGAGGCTAACATTCTTTATAACGCAGATAAAATCATATTATTAAAGCTACTACTAATTGGATTAGTTTGACAAGCGTCAGCTTATATTTTCTGTAAATATACAATTTTTTAATAATTGTTTTGATTTTTTCAATTTTCAGCAAAAACAGATTTTAGAGGTTTTTCTGTCACGGCAGAGAGCCGATTATACCGAAATATTAGTTCCTAATTGCCGGTAGGCGGGAAAGTCGCCTGAATAGCCACTCTTCGACACGGACGCCATCCCACATATCTATGCTGTGTCCGGCTCTGAGTGACTTTTAAGATTAAAAAATAAAATATAAGTAATTTAAAATTTCAAAATAGTTTATAAGTAATGGCATAAAGTCGTGCGAATAAATGTTGTTTTACACATAAAGTCATAGGAATAAATGCGATTTTACACACAAAGTCATAGGAATAAGTGTAATTTTAATACTATATATCTAACATTTTTTGTATTTTTGTTAAAAAATTTTATACTATGGAACGATTTCAATTAGAAAAACTGATTAACTGGAAAAACTCAAATGGTCGAAAACCCTTGATTATCCGGGGCGCAAGGCAAGTTGGGAAAACGTGGCTTATGAAGGAATTTGGGCAAAGAGAATACAACCAAACTGCTTATGTCAATTTTGAAAGTTCCAAATCGCTAAAGAATTTATTTGCCAACGATTTTGATATTCAACGAATGATTTCTGCTATTCAAATAGAAACAGCGATACAAATCAACCCCGATAACACACTTATAATTTTTGATGAAATTCAGGAATGCGAGGGCGCAATTACATCATTAAAATATTTTTTCGAAAATGCACCGCAATACCATATCATTGCTGCAGGTTCGTTATTAGGTGTGGCGTTACATGAGCACACTTCATTTCCTGTTGGCAAAGTTGATTTTTTAGATCTTTTTCCTTTGAATTTCGGAGAATTTTTGTTAGCCCTCAACAAAAAGTCTTTATACGAGCTTTTATTGAGCCACGACTGGACAATGATTACAAGTTTCAAATCGAAATACATAGAACTTTTACGTCAATATTATTTTATAGGTGGAATGCCTGAAGCCGTATATTCTTTTTCTAATGAAAATGATTTTAAAAAAGTACGTGATATACAAATACGCATACTTAATGCATACGAACAAGATTTCTCTAAACATGCGCCACACGAAATAGTTCCAAGAATAAGAATGATATGGCAATCTATACCCTCACAATTAGCAAAAGAGAATAAAAAGTTTATTTACGGACTAATCAAACATGGAGCAAGGGCAAAAGATTTTGAAATGGCTATCACCTGGCTCATTGATTCAGGTTTGATATACAAAGTGAACAGAGCTTCTAAACCAGCATTACCTTTGATAGCTTACATGGATATTTCCGCATTTAAATTATATCTATTAGATGTGGGACTACTAGTCGCCATGGGTAATATCAACATAAAAACACTTGTTGAAGGAAATCAAATTTTTCAAGAATTTAAAGGAGCGATGACAGAGCAATATGTTTTGCAACAATTAAAAAGTTTCAAAAAATTGTCAATTTACTATTGGTCAAATGAAAAATCAACTGCTGAAATTGATTTTTTAGTTCAAATTGCCGAAGATATAATTCCTATAGAGGTTAAAGCAGAAGAAAATTTGCAGGCAAAAAGTTTGAAATCATTTCAGCAGCAATATAAGCCGATAGTTTCAATTAGAACTTCCATGTCGGATTACCGAAAAGATGATTGGTTAACAAACTTACCTCTTTACGCACTTGAAAATTATTGGGAATAGCTACAAGAACCAATATAACCGCTCCAATTAAAGCATTATACTATCGAATACCTACTTATTTTCCATTAACAATTTAGCTTCAGCAATTGTTATTTTTTTACCGTTGGAATATGCAACAACAAAAGCATCTTTGGAACCTTTATTCCGGATATCATTTTTAGCGTCAATAGCTTCCTGTAACGAAGTATATGTACCTGAAAGATACCTGTGAGTACCATTAGGCAAAACTTCTTCGTAAAGCGACGGTGCGTTATAAAGTTGTTCGGCTGTTACAGGTTTTGTGTATGCTCCCACCTGTACGCTGAAAATAAGTCCCTTAATATTGGTAACTGAAGGAACATTTGAGATACCCGAAGTTGCATTTGCAGTATTTGTTGCAGTTTCGATATTTGACTTTTTAGAAAAATAGTTAGTGTTATTCAAGTCGCTATATGATGTAGCCAAAGAATTATCGGTTTTAAGAGCGGCAAGCGCCTGAAGAATAGAAATACGTTTTCCATTCAAATAAGCAACCACAAAAGCGCCGTTATAGCCTAATGCCCGTAATTGATTTTTAGATGTGTTGGCATCATCATATTTTGCAAACAATCCTGCCAGATAGCGGATAAAACCTAAATTTGAGTTTTCAGCGGTAATAGGCGAAATTCCTGCAAACTGAGCGGGGGAAACATGTTCTCTCATAGCAGCAATCTGAACTTTAAATACAATAGTTGAAGGAAGACCGGGGTCAACAGGAACCAAATTGTTTCCATCGGTATTATTAGGAACCACATTTCCCGATTTAATAAATATTCCTTTGAACTCTGTCCCCGGATTAAAGGCAGATGCAGAAGATGAAACATTTTTGTTATTAAGCAAATTTATTTCATTTTCAGTATTATTGTTTTCAGTGATATTGTTATCAGTAATTTTGATTTTTGTATTATTATTCGTTTCCGTTTGGGCTTCGTTTTCCGTATTATTTTTATCAGAATTATTATCAATATCAGTATTTTTATTAATAACGATCTTTTTATTTATATCAGAGTTATTATTAACATCAGATTCTTTGTTTATATCTGATTCTTTATTAACAGGCTCTTTATTAACATCCGATTCATTGTTAACTAGGGGTTCTTTATTAATCTCTGATTCGTTATTAATGTTGGATTCTTTATTAATTGCCTCTTTATTAACATCAGATTCTTTGTTAACTTCAGTTTCTTTGTTTATACGAGACTCATTTTTAACATCAGGTTCTTTATTAACATCGGACTCACTCACGACATTTGGTTTATCAGGAATTACATTATTATCCGTTTCATTTTTTGTAATATTTGAAGCGGTAGTTGAATACTTAGCATAAATATCTATCGCTTTCAATTGTTTCTCGAAGGCAACTTGTTCTTTCGCGCTTGCATCCTGAATTATTGCAGTCTTTTGAGTAAATGTCATTTTATCTTTAATACTTTTACGAAGTGCTTGCGCTTTTTCAAAATTTTCTTTCGATTCATCTTCAAGCAAAGATGCAGTAGCTAATTCCGCATTATTATCATCGGTAACTTTTAGCTTAGATATTTTTAATACGTTAGAATAATATTCGTTCGTGTTGGCTAATTCATATATTTTAAAAGCTTCAAGTTGTTTCAGATTTGATGTTATTTCGTATTCATCAGCTTCGGCAAGTATTTTTGCTTTTTCAATTGCATTTGTTTCGCCGGCGGCATCGGATCGTAACTGAGAAACATTATCAGAAATATTTAATGCCTCGCTTTCCATTCCCGCAGCTAATTCCATGTAATTTACATCTGCAACAGTAGTTATTTCCTTTGAATCATTAGCTTTTTTCGCATTTTCATGTTCAGCCGAAGCCTTCTGTTTTAAAGAGGCAGCCTCATTTTGCAGCGATAATATTTCTTTATTTAATTTGGCTTTTTTAACAGCATTTGTTTCTTTTTCAATTTGCGACTGTATTGCGGAAATATTATTATTAATTATTGTAACTGTTTGATCCAAAAGAACAGCTTTCGCCTCCGTTTGTTCTGCCAAATTTAATCCGGCTAAAGACTCTGTATCGGTAAGCGTTTTAGGAGTTTCATTATTTTCGTTAACCTGCTTATTTTCTTCTGCATTAATATTAGTTTTCTTATTCGCGTTATTGACATCAGATGTATTTTCATTTTTTTCTTTTTTGGTATTCGAAGTTGAAGGAGAAACTTCTTTTTCAGTATTTTCTTTTTCGGAATCTTGGTTAGTAACATTAGTTACATTAGCAACTTCAGCTTTTTCCGAAATATTTTTTTTACTATCATATTCCACTATTTGTTTTTCCAGTTCATTTTTGTCAGCAGTAGAAACAGAAGGTATTTCCGCTTTAGCAGTCTCATCTGTAAACTTAGAAGAATAATCTATTCTGATTTTTAACCGGTCCACTTCAATTCCAAGATTTGTTGCATCTGAATTTTCTATGGCAATCTGTTCTTCTACTTGTTTTAACATGTTCCTGATTTTCTCTATTTTTTCGGCTTTTTTTGTTTTATTTTTTTCATTTTTCAACAAATTAGCTTTTTTCTGTAAACTATCCGTTCTGTATTTGAGTTTAACAAGAGTTACCTTTGCCAGATTCAGCTCCTTTTCTTTACTTTGAAGGCTATCATTAAGTTCAATATTGTAGGAATTATAAATAACATCAGTATTTGTTTTTGTAACGGGAGTTTCAATTAAACCTGCATACATAGATTCAGCTTCATCAATTTTATTTTCGTTAACAAGATTTTTTACTTCGGTGGATTGTTCAACAAAAGCATCAATATTATCTTTTTTATTAATATAAGAACTTTCGAGTTTTTTGGCAATATTAAACAGCACAACTGATTGCTGTGTGGAAATTTCAGCCTCTTTTTGTAAAGAAGTCGCTTTGGTCAGATTTTTTTCTTTTTCCTCGGTATTGGAAATTTCAGATGCTTCAGCTTTTAAATTTTCAGCTTCTTTAAAATTTTTCAAACCTGAATTATATTTCTCGGAAGCCAAAGCATAAATTTTTTCATATTGCGCCTTTAAAGAATCGGCATCTGCCTGCGCTGATATCACGAGTTTATCCAAATTAACTATTAAATCGTTTTTTCGTTTTTGCTCAGCAGTTAAAACAGGGGTTGATATTTTTTTAACAATAGTATCAGGGGGTGTAGATTTTTTCTTTACTAAACCTGCCTGAGCATTTTTGGCAGTTGATTTATTAGAAGCCGTGTTTTTGGTTGCAACAGCAGGTGTTTTGGTTGCAGTTTTTGTTGTTGTAGTTGTTGCTTTATTATTCGCGGCTGGTGTTTTTGTTGTAGTTTTTGCTGTTGCAGCAGGGGTTTTTGTTGAAACGGCAGGTGTTTTTGAAACAACTTTTGCAGTTGAATTTATTGAAGCATACTCATTAGCAGAAGTATTCTTATTAATGTTGGTAATATCAGAAACAACATCTGAATAAGCTAACGACTCCAACTTCAAAGTATCTATTTGTCTAAGTAATTTTTCCGATTTTGTTAACGCAGCATCAGCTTCTTTTTGTTTGGTTATAGCTTCCTTCTCAAATTCTTTTGCTTTTTGAAGTATCTGTTGTTTCTTATTTTTCATCTTCGGATTACTTGCATCGCTTCTGTATGTTTTAGCTTTTTCTTTTAATGATGCAGCTTCATCGCTTGCCAGTTTTGCCTTTTCAGCATATTCATCAGATTCTTTTTTAATATTTTCGATCAAATCACTATTATCTGAAGCAAAAAAACTTGTATCAACAGTCGATTTAATAATGTTATCAGTCATCCTGTTTAGTAATGCAATAGAGCTGTCTCTTAAATTTGCTTTAACATTTGTTTTAATATCACTTGAATATTGTTCGGCTTCTGAAACATTTTTTTGTTTTATAGTAATCTGTTCATCCATATTATCAGAAATGTTTTGAGCTATAAGTGATTTCTGATTAAGAGCATCTATTTCGGAATTAAGATTATTCAATTTTTCAGCTTCATTTTGTTTAGCATCAACATCAGTAATTGCATTAATATTATTGGATACAGATTCAGCTTCATTATTTTTTACTAATACCTGATTCTTATAATTTTGAGCAATAGTTTTCGCTGCATCTCTTTTAGATTGTAATTTTTTTAAATCCGATAATTCCTGTTTATATTGATTTTCGGCTATAATAATAATATCTTTATTTTCGATATTATCAGTTATTTTATATAAATCATCCTTTTGCGTTACTTCATTTAGATCAATAATTTTTTCTTCAGCATTTTTTTTATTTTCCACCTGAACTATTTCAGTGGAGTTAACATCAAGTTTCGATTCTTCATTAAGATATTTAAGAGTTTGTTCGTAAGCCGATTCTTTAATGTTTGCAAGCATTTCGGGTTTTTCAAATTCCAATGGTTTAACAACTTCCTGTTTTTTGTCTATTCTGATTTTATATACATTGATCATATCTTCGCTGCACTGCCTTGTTGAAGAAAAATAAGCATATCTCTGATTCGAATCAGGAACAAATGTTATATCATCGAAAGGTGAATTTATAGGGAAGTTAAGACTAGTTGGCTTGTCCCATACTCCTTCCTCGTTCATGGTAGATGTAAAAATATCATATCCTCCCAAACTGGTTTTACCTTTGGAACTGTAATACAATGTTACTCCATCGGGTAATAAAAACGGAAAATCCTCATCATATTCAGTATTAATAATATTTCCGAGAGAAACAGCTTTGCTCCAATTCCCATCAGCCAGTCTTTCCGCTTTGTAAATATCTTTTCCTTTTTTACCGTCAACTCCGTAACTGGAAAAATATGCTTCCTTGTTTTCTTTTGAAAAGAAACAAAGGCTTATTTTTTCATGTTTTTTATCATAAGGAGTTTTAAAATAATCGGGTTTCAAAATAAAAACGCCTCCAAACCTTTGAACATCATACGAACGAAAAAAATCTTTGTAAGGAACCTCAGTTTTTTTAACTACTTCATATACATATAAAGATTTAAGCTGCTCCTTGGCATTTTTACACATTGCAATTTGATTGTTAATATCAACATCAGCCACTTTTGTATTGCCCGATAATTTAATATATGAATTATACGAGGAAACAGCTTCTAAATACCTATAACTTTGCTGATAAGCCAAACCAAGATAATAGAAAACTTTAACATCAACATTGTTCGATTTTGAAGCTGCAAATTCAAGGTATTTAACGGTATTTTTAATTTCGCGGCTATCGGCAAACAACATCGAAACACCTAAGCGATAATTATAAACGGGATCTTTGGGGTAAATACTAACGAGCCTAGAGTACAAGGTAAGAGTAGAGGAATACTCCTCTTTTCTAAAAAAGTTATCTGCTTGTTTTTTTAATTCTTTCTGCGAATCAATATCATTTTGCGCACCTGAATTGCTGAAACCACATGTAAAAACAAGCAAAAACAGAAATAAAAAATTAAGCTGAACTAAATATTTTTTTTTAAATATTTTCATAAAAGTTTTATTATTAAATAACTTGCTCATTACTAATTAAAAATCATTATAAATCAAAAAATTACTTTGTTGTTCGCTTCAGTCATGGTGGAGCGAACTCCTACCAAAGACGAAAAGTATTGAAATTATAGACAAACTCTATTTAGACGCAAATATAAATAAATTATTCAAATTTTCTCAAGAATGCTTTTTTCTTTATATCTGTTGAAATGGTATAGGAAATTTGAGGAAGCCCCTTTTCCGATTTCAAAATTTTATTATCAGC
>JAAXXA010000476.1 GCA_013334735.1 Bacteroidota bacterium | reverse complement strand
AAGCATTGCAGAAACATTAGCTTCATTGCCGGTGGTGTTTATGGCAGCTCCACCTTGTGCTATACAATTAACAATTGATAACTGACAATTTACAATTATTATAGCATACACTATGCTTCTTAATACTTTATTTGTTTTATGTATTTTTTTTGTTTTCATAAAATATATTTTATTGGCGAATGACAAAATTCCTTTAATGAATGTTAAAAGTAGTTCCGTTTTCGAGGTAATTGGTACCATCATATACAAATTTAATGATGTCAGCAGCATTAGCCGCAATTGATAATGCCGGCGCTGCTCCAGTGCCGCTCCATTTTACATCCGGGGGCCAGGTAACTGTCCTTCCGCCTAAGCTATTCTGTTTAATAATGAATGTATAAAGACCACCACTTTTACCGTTGGTAAATGTAAGCGCCCGATTTTCAGACAATGTAATTTCCTGCACATTACTAATATTCCAATCAACTATGGCGGGCGTTGTTAATGTGGTAAAAGTTACCTCTTCTCCATAGCCTATACCATTTGAATTAATTGCATACGCCTTAACGTAATAAAGAGTACCGGCGGTTAAACCGGTCATTGAAGCAGTAAATGCTCCGTTGGTACCCCCTGAAATTGCTTTGCTGTTAGCTGTGGTAGGTCCTGTTGAAGTGTTCCAACATACACCACGCTCTGTTATTGTCGCTCCGCCATCTGCGCTTACCGTTCCATTCCCTGTAGCGGTTGCTAATGCGATACTACTGACTGCTTGTGTTGTAACGGTGGCGGTAAATGGATATTGCAATCCATTTCCTGAATTATAAAGAGTAGTCACTTCTTGTGCAGTTAGTGCACGGGACCACACACCTATCTCGTCAACATTAAACTTGTTGCGATCACAACCTCCAACTTCAAGCTTATCTACGTATGGAGCGGCACCACAGTTACATTTTGTATCACTGCGTTGATCTATAAATGTTCCATCGCAATATGTTTTAAATGTTGTACCGTCCGTGGTATATACAATAAGGTGCCAAGAAGTAGTACCGAGAGCCCCTGGAAACGCAATCCCAAAAGAATTTTGATTTGCATTCGGACAGTATTTATAAAACCAAATTTGTGGTCTATTATTACCCGAATCATAGTTATAACACACACCCCTTGCCCCATTAGGAGAGGAATAGTACTGGTTCACCACATAAAATTGATTAGGTCCATCTACTTCTGAATTTATTTTTACCCAAAAAGATACTGAAGTTGCTCCATCTAAGCTCAATCCCATAGCGCTATTTGCATCCATAGTACGAGTATTATTATCGTTTCCGAGGTTTGCCGCATTTCCGATAAGACCGCTAGTATATGTTACTGCATTACTAATATTTGTCATAATATAGCCATGTCCTGTCGCATCTGCTGCATTACCGGTATTTTCATAAAATTTATAATATGCCAACAGTCCTGTGGTAAGGGAAGTTTGGGCTGAACAGAAGGCGGAAGATAATACGCAGCAGAGCATAAAAAATATGCCCGTGATTGCTTTTTTAGTTTTCATTTGGATTATAAATTTTAATAGTTTCTCATTAAAAAATATAACAAATGTATTATCTTGTTATTTGTAAAAAAAACTTTGAATCTGGATTTCTTCTCAACAAGTGGATATGTTTCTCTGAATTTCTTCTCAACATTTTCAACATAACACACTAATAATGTGCTTGTTATTTTTTTTCAAAATCCGAAGGGATATAGAAATCATTCAAGTTGACTGGTTAGCTGAATTTTTTCACATCAATCTCAATATAATGAATTGAATTGAAGTATATTAAAATTTCACAAGTATCAAATACGGTTCAAAAAATCATTTAAACTTTCATTTTCGTCTAAATTAAATTTCTTACGAAGTTTATAACGGTAGGTATCAATGCTTTGAGGGGAAATACTCAGGATCATGGCTATTTCTTTTGATGAAAGGTTTAATCTCAATAAAGCTGCAAGCCTTTCTTCATTTTTAGTTATATCGGAATAATTTTCCCTTAGCTTCACAAAAAATGCCTGACTTACCTGCTCAATATTTGTTTCAAATTCCTGTCTTTCTTTTTCCAGACTCATCAGATTATGGTTAATTGATTGAACTAACTCCTTGGTTTTAGTCGATTTACCGGAGTTTAATAATGTTGATTTAATTTTTTCAAGGAAATCATTTTTTTCTACAATGTGCAGCGCAAAATTTGTAAGCTCCTGATTCTTATATTCCAATTGAACGCTTAAAACTTTTTTCTCGTTTTCGGAATCTTTAAGACGTGAATTGATCAATTCCTTTTCAGTTTCACTGATTTTTTTAGTAATTTTAATTTTGTATCTTAACCAGAGAACAATTAATATAGCAATAATTATCACTATCACTAAAGTTGCATATAATACATATCGCTTTATTTCTAATACTTCTACCTCTTTTTCTTTTACAAATAAATCCTGTTCTTTTTTCTTTGTTTCATATTTCGTTTGTATATCGGCAATTTGCTTACTTTTTTCTTTATTAAAAATACTATCGTTTATTTCTCTTGACAATTTGAAGTATTTATAAGCATTTTTATAATTATGAAGGCTATCATAAGCAATAGCTAACCTTTCGTAAGCAAGAACCTGTAAAAACAACGCTCCGGTTTCTTTTGTTATTTTCAATGCTCTGAGAGAATATCCTACAGTTTCATTATATTTTTTAAGTTTAATATTTACGTTTGAAATATTGAGTAAAGCTAATGATTGCCCATTTTTATCGTTAGATTCTTCTGAAATTTTTAATGATTTAGCATAAAATTCACTAGCCTTCGGAAAGTTTTGTTTATCCGAATAAATGTTGCCGATATTAGTGTAGCAATGTCCTATTTCTTCTTTTATTCCAAGATATTCAAATATTTTTAATGATTTAACAAAATATACCAGCGCAGAGTCATAAATCCCACAAGTTGCATATATGCTTCCTATATTAATATTGCAATTTGCCATTCCAAATTTGTCACCAAGTTTTTCTTTTATCTTAAGCGATTTAACATTATAATCCAGAGCCTTATTATACGATTTTTGGTAATAAAGAATTATACCTATGTTAGAATAACAATCAGAAATTCCATTTTTATCATTAATTTCCTCCATTATTTTTAATGATTTCATACAATATTCAATAGATTTGCTAAAAGAACCCATTTCATTATATACTATTCCGATACTATTATAACATAAAGCTTCCTCGCTTTTATCATTAAGTTTTGCAGATATATTGAGT
>JAAXXA010000475.1 GCA_013334735.1 Bacteroidota bacterium | reverse complement strand
ATCGCCCGATAATGCTGCTGCCCCTTTGAAAAGATCGGGGAAATCGAGAAGCACAAGCGCCACGCCCCTTGCTCCTGTTGACAAACCTACTAAATAATTTTTTTCATTATTCAGAAAAAGGGAATATTTTTTCTGCAAAAAAGGGATTAATGTATCTGAAAGCCACATGCGTGTAGGATAATTCCGCCATTCTATTCGGGTTTCAAAATAATTTTTTCCCTGATAAACACTTTTTCCCATATCGGGTGAAACAATATTGAAACCTTTATTCAGTAGTTTTTCGCAAATTGATGTTTTATCACACCAATCTGTTGCCGGTAAATTCCATCCGTGTAATAAAAGGAAAGTCCCCCTACTCTTTTTACTTGTAATTTTAATATACACTTTCCGGTTATCTAATATAACAGTAGTATCTTTCAATGGTAATTTGCCCTTAGCGATTATTTTACCCTTATCAGATAATAATTTAAAACCTTGTTGTTTTTCAGCATTAACCAAGGAAAGATTATTAATTAAATAAAAACAAATACTAACTGTTATAATAATTGTAATTGCAATATATATAATTATATGTTTTTTGATAGATTTCATATTTGTATTGTTATAATTGCCACAGATTCACAGATAAAAATTATTCACTTTACTAAATTTTATAAAGTAAGTTACTTATGTTATTTTTAAAAAATCAGTGAATCTGTGGCATTATTTTATTATTTCAATCCTTTGAATATTTTCAATATACTCGTAAATCAAATTTATTTCGGAAGGGTTAAACCATTTAATTCCGGGTGTTTTCCTGAACCAAGTAAGTTGTCGTTTTGCATAATGACGTGAGTTGGTTTTTATTTTTTCCACAGCCTGATCAAGTGAAATCAAACCATCTATATAATCAAATAGCTCCTTATAACCAACGGTTTTTAAAGCATTAAAATTTCGAAAAGGATAAAGCTCACGGGCTTCTTGCAAAAAACCGTTTTCCATCATTATGTCAACCCTTTTATTTATCAAATAATAAAGTTCTTCTTTATCTCTGTTTAAACCGATGATTAAATTTTCGAATATTCTTTTTTTACCTACATTTTTTCGTAAAGATGAAAACTTTTGCCCCGTTGTAAGGCATACTTCTAATGCACGGATAATGCGAAGATGATTCATTAGATCTACCTGCGAATAAAATTCAGGATCTAAATCTTTTAAAAGCTTTCTTAATGATGCAATTCCCTCAGAATCGTAAAGAGTTTTAAGGTAATCACGTGTTGATTCATCCGGGTCGGGTAAATCGTCAATACCATTTAAAACAGCATTTATATATAATCCCGAACCACCTACCATTATAAGAGATGAGTACTTTTCAAAAAGATTGTTTATTTTAAAAATAGCGTCAGTTTCGTATTTTGAGACATCATAATTTTCCTTTACAGAAAGATGCCCAATAAAATTATGCTTCACCTCATTAAGTTCATAAGGATTAGGTGGAGCAGTACCTATTTTCATTTCTTTATAAAACTGCCGTGAATCGGCTGAAATTATTTCAGTTTTAAGAAGTTTAGCAAGTTCGATGCTTACAGAAGTTTTACCAACAGCGGTTGGACCTAAAATTACAATAAGCAGTTTGTCATAATTTTTCATTTTCTAAAAACTCGCCTTGTTCTTCGGCAAATCCACTGGCGGCATTAATATCGGAATAGAATCCAAGAGATTCGGGGTCTTCTTCATCTTTAAGATTTACAAAATCTTCATTCTCAACAAAAATTGTTTCTTCTTCAAAAATAGAAGATAAATCAGCAGTTAAAGGGATTCCCGGCTTAGGGATAATGCCGTTTTTCTTTATACATCTTGGATATACTACTTTTTTTTCGGCAGGAAATATCTTTAACAATTCAATATTAAATTCATAGAAATTCAGGAAATCATAAACGTAAATCATACGTTGATGAGGATCATCAATGTATTCGGCAAGTTTACATTTGTTCATTACCAAAGGTGGATTTTCATCGCCTTCGTCGCTCATATCAATCAAAGCTATTTCTTTTCGGCGATTCCATTTACTATCGCATAAATAAAATGATGCCATCTCTTTTCCATCAAAATCGACACTTTGGTAAATAGCTTTATGTAAATCTTCAAATGTGCTGTTTGCCATTATTTCAATATCTCTGTAGAAATCATCTACATCTTCTAGTAACACTCTAAATTTATATGTGTGCATGGCTTTTATGTTTTAATACGTTTACAAAAAAAGTGAGTAAAAGTAATAATTTTTAAAGTATAAAAGTAATGAATTTTAATCTTCAAATCAAGACTTTTTTAAAAAATTATTTCAAATTGGATTTAACCCAAGTTTTTTGCCTTCTTCTATCATCAAAATATAAGCTTCATCGAATTTATTTGCAATAACACCATCTAATATTGCATCGCGTATAGCGTTTTTTATAATGCCAATTTCCCTACAGGGACTTATATTAAAAATTTTCATGATATATTCGCCGTCAATTGGTGGTTGCCAGTTCCGGAGCTTATCTTTCTCTTCAATTTCTTTCATTTTCAAGCGAACTATTTCAAAGTTTTTAAGAAATTTTAAAACTTTTTTTTGATTTTTAGAAGTTATATCCGCTTCACATAAAGTCATTAGATCTTCAATTTCATCACCTGCTTCAAAAAGAAGCCTTCTCACGGCTGAATCAGTTATAATATCTTCTGAAAGCACTATTGGTCTAAGATGTAATAAAACTAATTTTTCAACATATTTCATCTTTTCGTTAAGAGGCAAAGACATTTTTCTGAAAATTGACGATATCATCTTGCTCCCAATAAATTCATGCCCGTGAAATGTCCAGCCTAATTTATCGTCAAATTTTTTTGAAGCAGGCTTGCCAATATCATGTAATATTGCAGCCCAACGTAGCCAAAGGTTATCTGATTTTTTTGATATATTATCGAGCACTTCAAGTGTATGAATAAAAACATCTTTATGACCTTTACCTTTTGTAATATTTACGCCCTTTAAATTTGCTATTTCAGGAAATATTATATCAAGAAGTCCAGATTCATTCAAAAGTTTAAATCCTAATGAAGGAGAAGGAGACAGAAGTATTTTATTTAATTCGTCGCAAATTCGCTCTTTGGAAATTATACTTATTCTATTTTTTACATCTGAAATTGCAGCAAAGGTTTTTTCTTCAATTTCAAAATTTAGTTGAGTAGCAAAGCGAATTGCTCTCATCATACGTAGAGGATCATCAGAAAAAGTAACAATGGGAT
>JAAXXA010000474.1 GCA_013334735.1 Bacteroidota bacterium | reverse complement strand
GGGATTGTCCAGAGCGCCCTGCGATATCCACCAATATATCAAACCTATCTGATCCGAAGTCAAAGGTAAATATGGTGAAGGAGGCATAAATTCTTCGGAGTTGGGACTTGCTATTAATACCTTGTATAGCTTACTTTCAGAAGGATTTCCAGCTTTAACAATTTCGCTTGCCATTATATTGCTATAATTGGAAAGTGAAAAGTTTTCCTCCCCTGTACCATCATGGCAACCGCTTATAGCGCAATTAGATTGTATTATCGGAAGAATGTTTTCCTGGAAACAAATCCCATCGGGAGTAATATTAGTTCCTGTAGGTATTGGAGGAGGAGGTGGTGGTGTGGGTTCGTGTTTGCAAGAACTATAGATTATGCAAACGGACACCGTTACCAAAAGAAAAGGTAATAATATCCCTTTTATAATTTTATTGCTTTTCATTATAGTAATAACTTATTATATATTACAAAAGTAATCATTTATCTGTAATGTTGGATGTTTTTTATTTATAGGAGAGTAGGGATTTAAGACTATTATCTATATCAAGCTATAACCGTGTATAGCATCTTATGCGAACATTTCAATTTGCCCGTTATTTACAGGTATCATATCTTTCATAAAGATGACCCACAAGTTCAAAGATAAATTAAAATTATACATTTCATTTAATCTTGTTAATTCCATTTGTAAATACTTTTGATTAATACTTTTTGCTAATGCTAAAAGGTCTATTCGCATTAATACATCTTTTGTAAAAGTTCTTTTAGCATCTGCAAAAGTAACTGATTGTAAGAATCGCATTGTGGTTTCAGAATTTAAAAGGATCAATGCGTAAACGGCAAATTCAATTTTATCAAAACCTATTAAATAGCAAGTGTCATCAAGCATTACGGGTTTATTATCCTGAGGCAGGATTAATGTAAAATGAAATGTTTTGTAAAGCCCGGATATTGCTACTTTGTAAGGTTTAAAAGAATAATCGCCAATGCCGAAAATTGAAAATAAAGGTTTACTATTATAGATACTTGATTTTCTTGCATCAAAGTTTGTTTGATGTTCCTTCAGGTATTTAAATGTTTCTGGATATTCCGTTTTTATATAATTAGTGTTTTGCCCAACCTTCTTTTGAGTAACGATCGTAAATTTTCTGGTCTGTTTTATTACTGTATTTTTGAGATCTGAACTTTTAAGAATACCATATACTATACCGTCTTCCAATTTTACTTTTTCATTCAGTCCGTTTACATAATATTCATTTACTTTGTCTAACTCCATTATTGCGGAACAGTCGTGTTTTAAGCCTTGTCGCCAAACATAAGGACTCATGCCATCAATATCTTTAGTATTTGTGTAAGCTTCAATGTTAGAAACAAATTTATCATTTATCCAGCCAAATTTTTGATATGAATTTTTATTGTTATAAAAATTAAATTCTTTGCAATCAAATTCAGGAATTGAATTTAGTTTGCAATAAAATAATGAGGCTTCAACGGAAACATTAAATTCCTTTTTGCTGTCAATACATTGTTTTTCTATAGATGCAATTTTGTATTGATTTTTATTTTGGTCAAAAACAATGTTTTTTATGACAGAATTTTTAACCAACAACAATATATTTCCTCTCATTTTTTGAAAGTTTTTAATCATCGTCAATGTTATTGATTCAGCAATATCAAAATTTCCTTTTCCAGTCATAGCATCTAAACCGTTATGATTTTTGAAATTAGTTTTTTTCGGAAGATTAGAAGAATTAAGGCTTCCCAACTTTGAGTTTGTTACCCAGGGAGGATTGCCAATTATTAAAATATCTTCCTTTGAATATTGTTTTTCGATTTGAGTAAAATCAAAATCAAAAACATTGCTATGCGAAACAATAATTTCAGGTTTGTTGCTTGTTGGATTTTCAAGAAAAAAATTAACAATATTAAATTTAGTTTCCCAAATGTATGGTTTGTAAATTTCAACGCCATAAATTTGTTGTACATTTTTAAAATTTTTCAAAGAAGCAATTATAAAATTTCCTTTTCCACATGTTGGCTCAACAATTATTTTTGGAGAAATATTTTTGGACGCTAAATGTAAAGTTACTTTGCTTGCTAAATCAGCATTTGTTTGAAAATCGCCATACTCCGCTCTGTCTGGCTCTTCAACAATATTGTTTGTATTGAAAATAATTTCTTTTAGAATTTCAAATTCTTCATTATTATCAAAAAAAAGCTTAATACCGAAGGCATCAAACATTTTTTGATTTGCCACGGCAAACGACATAATTTTTTTTAAATTTTCTTTAAAAAAATCCGAAACCAGATGAGTAATATTTGCTTCAAATACCTTCATCATTTAGGTTTGTTATAACTAACTATTTTTGAAATACCGGGTATATCTTCGGTTAGCGCCACAATCCTTTGATATTGGAGACTCCATTGCAAAGCATTGGAAATAGTTAAGTAGCCTTGTTCTGGTGTTGTATTTAGAATTTGTTCTGCAATCTTGGCTAAAGTTATTTCGTCCGCCGGTATATTCTTGTCGTTGAGATAAGCCATGATATCAGCTTCGTTGGCTTTGTCTTTAAGCATTTCTCTCAAACGGAAAGTAGTTGTATAATCAGCAGTTCTTTCTTTAGAAACAAAAGAACAACTTACAAAATTAAGAGTAGCCGTTTTAGTCTTTGAATTATCAGCTTTATCATAAACGAAAACAAGGAGATTGTAACCAAGCCCGAATACTTTTTGCTTTGCATCTTTGAAAGGGCAAGATGACTGAGGTTGTTTTATTGAAGTTACTTTTATATCCGTCAAAATATCGGCTGAAGGCAAGTCAATACCACTTGCGGACGAACCTATTGTAACTTCATATTTTTCATCTAAATGCTTTTGAAATTTCTGTTCAATTAGCGTCCCAACCGCTTTACCATCAGTAACACCGAAAAGTTCTTTATGTTGAAATTTAGATTGTGAAACACAAAATTGTTGCGCTTCGTTGATGAGGTCTTTTATCGTTAATTTTTTCTTCATTTTAGAGTGTAAAATATCCTGCTAAGTTAAAATTTCTTAACGAATTAATTCGATTTTATTTACTTTTTTGGTAAAAGGGTATATACTTGTAATTCTGCAGAATATTTTTCAGAATATGGTGTACAAAAAAACCTGTAACTCCTTTATCCCCATTCACTAAAAAAAAATACGGTTAAAAAACTATTCCTATAATTTCATAACCGTACTTTTTATTACTATCCTCGCAATCCCTACCCTCTCTTCTTCACTCTCTTTG
>JAAXXA010000473.1 GCA_013334735.1 Bacteroidota bacterium | reverse complement strand
CTATAAGCTACAAGTGTAAAAATCCCGTTAATGGTGAAGAAGCATGTGCGTAATTTGATTCAGGTCCAAGTCCTGCGAGATAAGCTTTCCTACCTGCCTTAACAGCTAAATCAAATGCAATTGCCATTTCAACCGGGTTATTTGCTGTGGCAATTGCGGTATTAACAAGCACAGCGCCACAGCCCATTTCCATGCAAATAGTGGCATCAGAAGGCTTGCCTATTCCTGCATCAACAATTACAGGTATTTTAATTTCATTAATAAGTATTTTAACTAATTCCTTGGTTTTGATACCTCGATTGCTTCCAATAGGAGCACCTAAAGGCATAACAGAAGCAGCTCCTGCATTTTCCAGTCGTTTTGCAGCAGCCAGATCAGGACTCATGTAAGGCATTACAACAAATCCTTCTTTCGCCAAAACCTCTGTAGCTTTAATTGTTTCCCAGTTGTCCGGTAACAGATATTTATTATCAGAAATTATCTCGATTTTTATCCAGTTGCCACATCCCGATTCCTTCAAAATTCTTGCAATTCGAATAGCTTCCTCTGCATTCCTTGCACCTGAAGTATTAGGCATCAGAATACAATTTTCGGGAACATAATTTAAAATATTTTCTTCTTTTGCATTAATATCTATTCTACGTAAGGCTATAGTAACAACCTGCGCTCCGGTTTGCAGCATCACATCTTTAATAATTTGTTTACTCGGAAATTTACCCGTGCCTATAAATAAGCGGTTATGTATTTCGTGATTTGCAATTTTTAATATATCATTCATTTTTTTAATTTTTTAAAGTAATGGAACGCTGATAAAGCTGATTGCTCAGCCATGGCGGATGATTAAATTTGATTTTTATTTTATCGTAATTCGTTCAGTATGGCAAATTGATAATTCGTAATTGATAATTCGTAATTAATTTTCAGCCCCCTGAAACAACACCAAGAATTTCAAGATTATCTTTTTCTTTTAAAATTACGGTGCCCCAATCTTTTTTAGACAAAATTTGCATATTAAGCTCTATAATAAGTTTATCGGGATTAAGTTCTTTTGAAATAATAAAATCTATGACAGAATCATTCTGAGCTATCAGTTCTTTTTTCCCATTTACGGTAATATACATAAGTAAAATTTTTGAAAGTAATAAATGCGAAAGGTGATTGTCCCGTTTCCCTACGCCGGCATTACCCGAATCAGGTTCAATGGGTATGATCTCAGCCCGTAATATTAAGGCACCCCTTTCATGTGAAATAATAAGCAAAATTAATAAAATATTAAACTATTTGAATATTTTTTTAATATTTCGGAATGCAATAATAATACTATATAAGAATGACAAGGGTATTGCGTATATGAAAGATACATGCTGATTCTATTGAGATGATACTTAACTCATCAAATCCAAATATTATTTTGATCCTGATGGAAAGTGTAAGCGCGGATTGTATGGTTTCTCTTAACGGAATTAAAGGATTGATGCCCTGTTTGGACAGTCTTACCAAAGAATCTTTGCTTTTCATAAATTTTTACGCTAACGGTTTCCTTACAGAACAAGGTATAATTGCATTTCTTAGCAGTTTTCATGCACAACCACAAACATCATAATTCGCAAATTCGATAAACTGTATAAATTACCTATATCTGAATATAATGAAATAACGGATCAGGGAAAAACTTACCTACAGGTAATGTTGGATGAATATATAGGATTTAACAATTAGTACTTAAAGTGCCTAAAGTCCGCCACTGCGGAGAAGTGCCTAAAGTTTATAAAAATAAAAAAACAATACGTGAATGGAATAAAAAGACTTAAAACTCTAGGCACTCTTTTTAATCCAGTTCCGCAAACACTGAATTATTGCTAATATACTCAGGAACAATCTCTTTCATTTTCCTAACTATATTTACATTGTCTTGCAAACCAAACAATTCAATAAGCTCATCTATGTTCTTAGAAGCGCCTTCTAAGGTAGTTTCCTGATTTTTGGCAATCATAATACGGGGATGATGAGTAGGAATAGTATTTTCTTTATCGTTTAGTAATTCCTCATATAGCTTTTCACCAGGACGAAGTCCGGTAAATATTATCTGAATATCTTTGCCTAAAGTTAGTCCCGAAAGCTGAATCATCTTCTTTGCAAGATCAACGATCTTAACCGATCTACCCATATCAAAAATAAATATTTCCCCTCCATTTCCCATAGCTCCGGCATCTAATACCAAACTGCATGCTTCGGGAATTGTCATAAAATAACGAGTAATATTAGGATCCGTAATAGTTATTGGTCCTCCTCTTTCTATCTGTTTATAAAATAAAGGTATTACCGAACCATTTGAACCGAGTACATTTCCAAATCTGGTAGTAATAAATTTTGTTTTGTTTAACTTATTCAATGAATGAGTGTAAATCTCTGCTATTCTTTTTGATGCACCCATTACACTTGTGGGTCTTACCGCTTTATCTGTAGAGATCATTACGAACTTTTTTACACCGTATTTTAAAGAAAGATCGGCAATTATTTTTGTTCCTTCCACATTTGTATGTATGGCTTCCGATGGATTATTTTCCATTAATGGAACATGCTTGTATGCTGCAGCATGATAAACTATGTCGGGTTTAAAATAATCGAAAGTTCGTTCCATACGTTCCATGTTTCGAATATCTCCTACCACTACTTCAAAATTTGATTGCCTGAATTCTTCCAGCAATTCAATTTCAATATGAAAAAGAGGCGTTTCTGCCTGGTCAAGTAAAACTATTTTTTTTGGTGAATACTTCAAAATCTGTCTTACTATTTCGCTTCCTATAGATCCTGATGCTCCTGTTACCAATACTACTTTGTCGTGAAGTTGTTTTGATATTTCTTTTTTATCAAGTTTAATTACGTCCCGTTCTAATAAGTCTTCAATCTTAATTTTTTTTATTTGTTTAAAACTCAATTCTCCGTTTATCCAACGCTCTACAGGAGGCACAACAAGAACTTTGGAATTGTACTGCAAACAAAGCTCACTTATCTCTTTTTTTCTTTCAGGATTAATATTTTTTATTGAAATAACAACATGAGCTATTGTATTGGTTTCAAGCAATTTTTCCATTTTATCAGGAGTATAAATATTTATTCCTTCCATCATTTTTCCTGATTTCTTAACATCATCGTCTATAAAAGCAAGAACTTTATACTTCATACCGGCATCTCTTTCCAATGCTCGCTTTGTAATAAGTCCCGATTCTCCCGCGCCGAAAATTATTACATTCGTTTTTAAACG
>JAAXXA010000472.1 GCA_013334735.1 Bacteroidota bacterium | reverse complement strand
ATATTATTAGAAACCACAAAAGTAAAAAAAACAACCAAATATTAAAATTATATAAAATATTAAAAATTGTTAAATGTAAAAAATATATTATTTTTGCAATAAATAAGCGGTAGTAGCTCAGTTGGTAGAGCGTCAGCTTCCCAAGCTGAAGGTCGTGGGTTCGAGACCCATTTACCGCTCTTCGAAATGTAAGCGTTTGCAAAAATATGCATGCGCTTTTTTTATGGGTTGAACAAATTACGAAAAATAAAAATATAATTTTCTTTTTAACAGAGCCTTTTTAACTTCAAGATACAGTTTTACAACTCTAAAATTGCTTTTCCGTTTTCGCTATTTTTTTTTACAAAAATCTCCTGAACTGCATAGCCATTGCAGCATACTTAATATCAACAATTTTTCTATTTTCTTGGATATAATTAATAATCAAAACTTACATAAACAGATTACAAAAAGATCAAAGGTCTAAATTTGGATCAAAGTTTCTCTGCTTGCATTATTTCATGTTGACTTGTAAATGTGTGAATTATGTAAGTTTTTTCTATAATTGTGTAAGATATTATAGATTTGAAAGAATCAACTTTGTACCTTGAAAATTCAATCTAAATATTCACAAAAAAACAAAATCATGAAAAAAAGAATTTTTACGCATTTTACAAAAATGCTATTTGTTATTTCAGCTTTTTTACTGCTGAATAACTTTTGTGTTGGTCAAAGCGCAGGTGATTTCAGAAGCAAATCTACCGGAGGTTGGAATGTTGCAGCTACATGGGAAACTTATGATGGTATTAGTACATGGAACGCTGCTATAATTACCCCTACTGCATCAAGCAATGTTTATTTACAAACCGGTTTTACTGTTACTCTATCTCAAAATGAGGCGTGTAATGATTTGTATATAAATAATGCTGCAGGAACCCGATTAGCTATTGGCGCATTTATTTTTGAAATAAATGGAAAAATATTATCTTACAATACCGGCGCAGGTGTTTTTCCAGTAGTAGCATCCAGTACTGTTGGTTCCAGTTGTATTACTTCAACTGATGGTGTTGGAAAAATGAAATTTATTGGAACAACAAGAACGATTATGCTTTCAGGCGAATGGGGAAATAATCCTCAAGCATGGGATGCTGAATTTGCACCAACTGCAGGAAACACATTTTCTATTCAAACAGGGTTCAAGGCAAGAAACATTACTGTTTCTTCGGGTACCGTTACTTCTTCAAACACTCTTTTCTGCCCTGATGGTGGGGCAGCAGGAACAGGCACTTTAACATTAAAAAGCGGTGCCGTATTACAGTTTTCCGGCGCTTCTGCAAACATGAGGAGAGTGGGTACAGCCGGAGCCACTTCACATTTCAATTTACTAACAGTTGAATCCGGAGCTGTTTTAGATTATTCAGGAAACAGTAGCCCCACAATTGGCGCAAATACATTTGCACTTAACGGAACTGTAAAATACAGCGGCGCCGGCGCTCAAACATTGGCGGCTAAAGGAGGCAATTCTAGTGGTGTTGAACCAAATACATACACAAATTTAACTCTAAGCAATGCCGGTGTAAAAACTACTATACCAGCCCAAACAACTTTTATCAATGGAATTTTATCATTACAAGGAACTGCATCATTAGCCTTAGGAGCCACTTCGATACTAACTTATGGTGCTGCCTCATCTCTTGAATACGCCGGTTCGGGTGTCCAAACAACAACACTTGTAGAATTTCCTGTAACTAGTGTGAACAACCTTATTATTAACAATACGCATGAAGTAATTATTGATGCTACAAGAACCATTATTGGCAATGCAACAGTGTATCCATTAGCAAACCTTACACTAAATGCCGGAAGTACATTAACAATTGGCGGTGGTTTTTTTATTCAATCAGATGCAACAGGAACAGGTTCTTTTATTGAAAATGGAACACTAACCGTTGGTACATCTACTGTTCAAAAATATCTAACAGATTCCCGTTGGTGGTATGTTGGTTCTCCGATGCTTAGTGGTGCCACAACTTTAAACTTTGGGACATTATCAGCCGGTTCAGGCACAGGTATGCGTTTATTGTATTATAATGAAATTTTACAGGATTATACTGCTGTTATTAACGGAGATGATATAAATATTGCACAGCGGGGCTTTGCCTTTAGGAATTTTGATGCAGGAGCAACCACTGTTGCATTTACAGGCACTCTAAATAACGCAGCAATAGGAGCGCCAGGCAGTTTGACACGTCAGGCAGCAGGAACTTTTAACGGTTACAATCTGGTTTGTAATTCTTATCCTTCAGCAATCAATTGGGGTACAGTTAACACACCTACTACCGGTTTGACAAAGACACATCTTGAAACAACTATATGGTATAGAAAAGATGGCGGCTTTGCTACTTTTAACTCTTCCGGAGATGGTACAGGAGAAAACGGCGGACAGCAATATATTCCTGCCATGCAGGCTTTTTGGGTGCGTGTTGCAGCAGGAAATACAACAGGAGGTTTTGAACTGGCAAATACTGCAAGAACTCACAATTCACAGGCTTTCTATAAAATGGCTGCTGAAACCAACATTTTCAGAATGGATGTTTCTAACGGAACAAACTCTGATGAAGTTGTTGTGGGATTCTATGCAGACGCACTTAACACATATGAAAACTACGATTCGGAAAAAATGTTTTACACCGATGAAAATGTTCCTCAAACCTATTCTTTAACATCTGACAGTAAGCAAACAGCAATTAATGGTCAGTCGGTACTTGTTTTGAACGATGAACGAATTATTCCTCTTGGCTTTTCAACGCCAGTTTCAGGAACATTCACTTTTTCAGCTACAAATATGAACGATTTTGATGCTACTGTTTCTGTTTATTTAGAAGATGTTCAAATATCAACTATACAGGATTTACGCGAAACAAGCGCATATACATTTACTTCGGAAATAGCAAATAATGCAACCCGTTTCAAACTTCATTTCATCTTAGGTTCAGCAACAGGAATTTCTGATATCACAAGCGATGCTATTACAGTTTATACTTCTAACAACAAAGTTTATGCAAACAATCCTGTTTCAGGCAAAGGAACAATTGAAGTTTACGATATTGTAGGAAAGTTGATTGTTTCAAAAGAAGCTACACAAGGGATGAATGTTATATCGCTTAACGTAAATAACGGGATTTATCTGATCAAGGTAACAAACGGAAATCAGGCAATTTCGAAAAAAGTTTTTATTGAAAATTAATTATTAATAATAATTTATACTGTTATGAAAGATATAAAAAAAA
>JAAXXA010000471.1 GCA_013334735.1 Bacteroidota bacterium | reverse complement strand
TGGGATATAGTATTGAAGATGCTGACGGTAATTTATGGTTTGGTAGTAATGGTGAGGGGCTATACAAATACGATGGAAAACTATTTGTTCATTTTGGAATGGAGCAAGGATTAAGCAGTAACACTATTTATTCAATTCTTCAAGATAATACAGGAAATTATTATGTGTATGGCAATTTTAATGGAACAGTGAATCAGGATCTTACAAGCATTTCTACATTAGGAGGACAGGACATTTTCCTTTCTAAATATAATTCAAATGGAGATATTCTTTGGATGAAACAAATTGGCGGTACCGGTTCAGAAACTTCTATAGGAATTTGCATGAATCATGCAGGAGATGCTCTGATAGTTTCAGGACAAACCAATGGCAATTGTAGTTTTGATGGAATGTTTCCTATTTCCACCAGCGGTTTAAATGATATTTTTCTTTCAAAATTTGATTTAAACGGAAATTGCTTATGGTCCAGTAAGGCAGTCTATGGAGCTGATCACCAAATTGGAGGTGCGATTACCATTGACAACAACGAGAATATTGTTATGGCTGGAGCATTTAAAGTCGATGCTAGTTTTAATAATAATCCCGCAAGTGACCTTTCGTCCTCTTATTTAGGCATTCGCCAATATTTTGTCGCAGAGTTCGATCAGAATGGCGATAATATCTGGTCAAAACTCATTAACTGTGATGATGCCAGCAATAGTACCAACATCAAAACAGTAACAACATATAACAATGAATATTACTGTACCGGTCAATATACTGGCAATTTAGATGTTGATGGCTTTGCTATTGGAAATGCTACCGGATTATCTGATGGTTTCGTTTTTAAACTGGATACTTATGGAAATATTCAATGGTTGAAAGAGATTAAAGGAACTTCTAGTATAGAAAGCATAACCAAACACTGTTCAGATGCAACGGGTAATTTATTTATTACTGGTAATTTTCAAAGTGATGATCTGAATCTTGATGGTACAATTCTAACAAACAAAACGACCACCAGCAAAAGCGATGTATTCATTGCCAAATATAATTCCAGCGGCACATTGCAATGGGCAAAATCTGTTGGATCCACAGGTGACGACAAATCAACTGACATAAGTACTTATAATGGTAATGTTATACTTACCGGAAGTTATAGCGATGTAATTGATTTCGACAGTTTTTCGCTAACCAATGCCGGAGCAACAGATGCCTTTATTGCTGAATGCGATGATAATGGAACATTCCTAAATGCTTTGCAGGCTGCCGGAACAAAGAACGATGTTGGTGAAGCCTGTATTTACCTTAACAATGGACGGAATTTTTTAACTGCCGGTGATTTCTATTCAACTTCTTTAACCATTGGGACCAATACCTTTACTAACTCTGTTCAGGATTTAACAACCCGAGATGCTTATCTGGCCCGCTACGGATGTTTTGATGGGACTACCATTAATTCTACTTCTATTACATGCAACGGTTTGAATAATGGAACAGCAACTGCAACACCAACCCAAACAGGAAGCTATACATATTTATGGTCCAACTCAGAAACAACTGCAACAATTCAGAATTTAAGTGCAGGTGTTTATTCGGTCACAGTTACTAGTAGTGGCAGCTGTACCGCTACCGCATCTGTCACTATTACCGAACCATCTGCATTAACTTCATCTATCACTGGATCAACTAATGTAAGTTGTTATGGTGTCAATAACGGATCTGCGACTGTCACTCCAACCGGAGGAACCTCTCCCTACACTTACCTTTGGTCAAACAGTCAAACTGATGCCACCGCGGTAAATCTCGTTGCAGGTTCCTATTCGGTAACTAGTTACGATAATAACGGTTGTTCCACTTTTACTTTTGTTACCATTACTGAACCTGCCGCTTTAACAGCAACCATATCTCAGAACAATGGATGTAATGGTAGTTGTAATAAATCAGCCACTGCTAATCCAACTAACGGAACTCCTCCCTACAGTTATTCATGGAGCAATTCACAAACTGATGTTACAGCAACTGCGTTGTGTGCTGGCAATTATACCGTAACGATTACAGATGGATGTTTAAATACTTTCGTGCAATCTGTTACAATAACTGAACCCACTGTATTAGATGCAACCACTTCTCAGGTTGAACCTTCCCTTAGTTCATGCGATGGAACGGCAACTGTATCTCCTACGGGAGGTACAAGTCCTTATACATATTTATGGAATACCAGCCCTTCCCAATCAACTGCAACTGCAACCGGCATTTGCGGTGGCATTTGCGCTGTGACTGTAACTGATGCAAATAATTGTACTATAACTAAAGCTTATACTTTTAAGAAAGCAATAAACCTAAGAGTTGTAGGCACCACAACCAATACAGCAACCTTTGCTTGGGATGGCAATGGAGCAACTTCATACAGACTAAGATTTAATAAAGTTGGAGAAACCACTTATTTTTATTCTAATGTTTATACAAGCCCAAATACTAGACAACTATTGGATCCGAATACCAATTATGAATGCTGCATAACTACGAACGAAAGCGGTGTTTATTCTCCATATTCTTCTCCTGTAACTTTTGCTACATTAAATAATACTTCTGTGCTTGCCCAGAATTTGAGATTAGAAGGTACTCCTACTTCTAGTTCAGCCACTGTTGCATGGGATGGAAGTGGAGCTTCATCCTATCAATTACGATTGAATATTTTGGGAAGCACTACATATTCGTATAAAACAGCCTATGCAAGTCCCTATACCTTTGATCTACTTTTGCCAAATACAAATTATGAATGTTGTATCAGAACTTTTAATGGAGGAACCTATACTTCTATTTCATCACCTATTTCATTTACTACAGCAAACGAAGTTACAGTTGTTGCAACTAACTTAAGAGTTGAAGGTACACCCGGCACCAATTCGGTGACTATGGCATGGGATGGAAGCGGAGCTGATTATTATCGGCTAAGATTTAACAAGTCGGGAAGTACCTCCATGCTGACTGTCCGGGGACGCTGAGAATCCGGCATCATTACAGGTCCGGTGAGTTGACCCTGAATTTTGTGGATTCCGGCCCCGGAGTTCCGGAAGGGTCACTGGAGCACCTTTTTGATCGACTTTACCGTGTGGATGAATCGAGGAATCGTGAACACGGAGGAAGCGGTTTGGGATTGGCGATCTGCAAGAGCATCGTCGAGGCCTTGGGCGGCGAGATCAAAGCTGCCAACGCTCCAGAGGAAGGTTTGTGGATCATGATCGTTTTTCCAATTTCTTCCCCGAAGTAAAGGGAACAGACCAATAGATCGGAAGAG
>JAAXXA010000470.1 GCA_013334735.1 Bacteroidota bacterium | reverse complement strand
GTTTACCATGTTTTTCGCGAGGCACTGCGACTTGATTGTCAATACCAAACGAACGTGTTTCCCAGTTATCATTAATTTTTACAATACCAGTTTTTTTGCACGATACCGTTTTGAGAAACGGATGAATAATAAAATTTGGGTTGATCAATCCTACTTCGTCCGACAGATACAGCCAGTCGTGGTTGGCAGTCATTTCAAGCGTTAGCGTTGATTTCCCGTTGCCGCTATCTCCAAGAAGAAGAACACCATTATTATTCTTACTCAGTGCACCGGAATGAAGTGTGATAAAATCTTTTTTATCTATCTGATTAAACGCATGACCTGATAATACATTTTCTAATGCTTTTGAGAGATGGGAATAAGGTACTGATTCAAGTTTTTGACCCCAATCAAAAGCAATTTCTCCATTTCGATAAATCGTATATTTGTCGATGAAGTATCCGTTCTGCTTAACTCTGATCAATGTTGCGTTTATAGTTTTTCTGCTAATATATTCTTGCCATAAAAAATCAAAAAAATCATTAACTTCATGTGATTCTGTTTCGAGGCAAAGCAATTTATTGAGTATAATATAATAGCTTTTATGGTTACTATCTGACGACATATTTTGCCTCTTCAATAAAACCAAAATCTAAAAAAGCTGATAACTGCATATAAACATCTTCTTTTATGTCATCATATTTGATATTACAGATGGTAGCAATTTCTTTAGCGATGTTTATAGCAGTGCGTTTTCCATCTATTAAATCTAATATACACATAGCCGTGATATTGGCTATGTGTTTTTTATCAAAATCACTCTGATTATATATGATTCCCTCGCTGCCAAGGTCAATAATATTTAATTTAGGTAATTTAATGAAAATGCAATCCGGACTTATTGCGCTTGTCATGGCGAATCTTATTTTATCTTTCAAAATAACCATATTAAATAGCCCTGAAATAGCTTTATATTTATCTGCATTATTAAAAAATATTTTGGTCATTATTTTCAATGTTTCAAAGTATAATTCCTTTACAAATATACAATAGTCTTTTTGGATATAATTAATATTATTTCTGCTAAGTATTTCAAAAAAACAAGGCCCACCACAAAAAAACTTATATTCACAAATTTTGCAATTTTTATTCAAATCAATCACCCTATGGTACATATTATTATATTTTTCTGTAATTCCATCCCAAACATTTCCAATGCACATATCTGGACGATCTATCATTCTTCTACAAGGATATATTGTTCCATCATATTTTATGGCAATTCGACTTTTGTCCAAGCCGCACGATGTCCTTTGATTTGAAGCAAATAAACGTTTAATAGAATACAAAATATTTGGATAATCAAGTAAGGCTTTTTTTATATCATACTTAAAATTTTTTTTAAAATCTGCGATGAGATCTGCAACAACATGCTTTGAGTCTAATGGGTATAGATATTTATAATTTTCAGATGTTGTTGGATTTACTACATTAAAATATGGACTTTTAATCCTCTTATCATGATACTCTTTTATAATACTTGATGGATTTTCACTGACTTTAGTTAAATTAGTTAAAATGGAATACTCTGTGCCCAATGATTTGCATAATTCTATATTTGACAAAATTTTATCATATGTAGCTCTGCCTTTTTTGTCTTTTCTTAAAGAATTATGTGTTTTTTCATTCCCATCTAAAGATATCTGAAGTCGCACATTGTTAGATTTACAAAACAGAGCTATTTTTTTATTAATTAACGTACCATTTGTGACAACTAGAAAGTTTATTCCTTTAAAAGATGAAAATTTTGTTACAATGTACTCAATAAGATCAAAGTTTATTAAAGGCTCACCTCCCCAAAATGAAATATTTATTTTTTTGTCTTTATTAATTGTTTTTTTGTACTTATCAAAAAAACAATCAAAAATAGATTTCGTAAATATCTTATTTCCTTTTTTCTCCCCTGATTGCAGATAACAATAAGTACATCTAAGATTACAAGATTCTTGTATATCAAATTCAATATCTGTTATTTCATTAAACATTTTTAGAGTAGATACACTGCAAGTACTTTAAATAAAAATGCTATAGCAGTAGATTTATTTAATGGTGTGATGATTTAATGGTTAAGAATAACGATTTAGAATAAATGATAAAAGACTTAGTGATAACTATAGCTTGTCTATCTATAGTTTATTTCTTGTTGTATCTTTATAATTCGATTGAAAAAAAACAATTATTCTGAAAGAAAAGGATATGACGCTATCATGGTGCTATCACACTTTGCACTGCACATGTACGCATACCCGGAAGCCATATCAGAACATCCACTAATATTTTTATCATCTATTGATATTTCAACCAAGATAGGCTTCTGATATTTACATTTTAAAGCAATAAGTCGCTCGCTATTAATAATATCGCTATGATTTTCGTTTGATGTTATTTGAGTTAACATGCCCGCCTCCTTATAGTTATGATCTTTTTGTAAATAAAATATCTTATGGAAAAGAAAAAGTTGTGATTGTTTTGTATTATAAATAACTCTATTGCATTTATCTAAGGGATACTGTGCCTCTGCATCTGGAGAGCGTAACCATTAAGCAAAACAGTTTACTCATTGAGCTACAGGATTATTTTAAATAAAAATTTACAATGTCACAAATTATTTTTAACTACCATCTGCATAATCAGCTCAAAAAATGACAACAGAAACCATACTTAATCACATCCTCATACAATTAAAAAATCACCAGAAACACATACAAACACTATATCCAATGAAATAATCATCAAGCAGAATATCCAGAATCAACAATCATCACAATACCGCATCTCAAGAATATATCATAGTTATAAAATCACTTACATTTCGTCGAATAAAAAACCATCGTCATAATCAAAATTCTTCAAACATAAAATTCATATACGACATAAAACCATTCACAACCATTCCGTCTCACTCCCTCATGTAAAATTTGTGTGAGTCGTTAATCGAGGAAAAAAAATATTTTTTCAAAGCTCGAAGCTTTTTCAAGCAAAAAATCTGAAACACGGTACGCCCGCAAGCTCTTCATCCGACCGCTGACCAACAATTCATCGCGATAGTCGCAAAAAAGGTGCCTTGTATGCACGAAAAATTTTCCACCCCGCCCATCGCCCGGAAGTGCCGACGCCAAATGCTTTGGCGGGTATATGCGTATTTACTACGCTGTTTTGTGGACGGAAAATCGCCATCCGGCTTTGCCTCCCTCCTGTAAAATCGTTACCATTGGGAGTTCTTTGAGTATTACGGTGCCGGGTG
>JAAXXA010000469.1 GCA_013334735.1 Bacteroidota bacterium | reverse complement strand
TGTAACGGCATTTGCTTCGGAACCTTCACCAAAAGCTGAATTTCCTTTTTCTTTTATGAAACGTTTTGCTTTTTCAACATATTCCCAGTAAACAGTGTACATCTCGGAAAGTTTTACTTCTTTTTTAGTGAGCCTGTAAACTTCCGATTCAAAATATGATGTTGTTGAAAAACACCAGCAAGTACCTGTGTTACCCTGTGAAACCGGTGGTTGATACCATGATTTTGTGAACTGATCAACAGAAGTTGGTATGTCCATTCCCGTAAAATCAATTTTGAATTTCTTTGTAGTTGCAGGAGTTTCAGCCTTACTCTCATAATCTTCTATTCCTTTAAGAATAGAGTTTTGGTAATAACCCGCTTTATATTCTTTGTAAATGGCTTTATCTTTTGTTGGAGTTTTTTGAGAAAACACAGATACTACAAATAATAAAGCAGCGAAAAGAAGAATCGTTTTTTTCATGATATAGATTTTTAAATTTTAATATATTCTATACAACTTATTTATAGCCACAGATTTCACAGATTATAAAATTATCCTTTTGTATTCAAGAGAATCTTTTCCGAAATTTACAATTAAACCGACTTTGAGTTTAGATGCTGCAAGATAATTTATTGTACGTGCAAAAAATTCATCAACTATGCCATTGCAACTTTTTATTTCCAAAATTATTTTATCAAAAACTACGAAATCAGCATAGAATTTATGTGGCAATATAATATTCTTGTAATTAATTAAAAATATTTTTTCACGTTCGTAAAAGTAATTTTTGCATTTAAACTCATATTCAATAGCATCTTTATAAACTATTTCAAGAAATCCTTTACCTAATTGCTTGTGTACTTCCATGCAAATTCCTATAGTATCATAAGTTTCACTTTTATATATAAAATATTCCATAATTTAATCTGTGCCATCTGTGGCATAAATATATATTTATTTTGTTAATTTTGTAACAATATTAATAATTATTAAATATATGGACAAAAAAATTATTTTAACAATTAATCCCGGATCAACTTCAACGAAGATTGCTGTTTACCATTCGAACGATTTAGCTTTTTTAAAAAATATAAAACATGCTGCAGAAGATATTGATCGTTTTGAAAAAATTCCTGACCAGTATGAGTATCGTAAAAATATTATAATAAAAGAACTCGAAGAAGCTCGTATAGACTTAAATAGTATTCAAATTATTGTTTCACGCGGAGGTCTTATAAAACCTATCCCATCGGGTGTTTATGAAGTAAATGAGCAAATGAAAGAAGATTTACGCGTAGGAATTCTCGGGCAACATGCAAGTAATCTGGGTGGCTTGATTGCTGATGAACTTGCGCGATTGATTCCCGGAGCTAAAGCTTATATTGCCGATCCTGTGGTTGTTGATGAATTGGATGATGTAGCAAGAATTGCCGGACATCCTGAATTCAAAAGAGTTTCCGTTTTCCATGCCTTGAATCAAAAATCCATCGGTCGTATGCATGCTCTTGCAACGGGCACAAAATATGAAGAACTTAATCTTATTGTGGTTCATCTTGGAGGCGGCATAAGTATTGGCGCTCATAAAAAAGGAAGAGTTATTGATGTTAATCAGGCTCTTGATGGCGAAGGACCTTTTTCACCCGAACGTAGCGGTACTCTTCCTGCAGGCGATCTTGTCCGTTTATGTTTTAACGGTAAACGTACTGAAAAAGAAATATTAAAAATGATTACCGGAAAAGGCGGTTTTGTTGCATATCTGGGAACTAACAATGCTTATGAAATTGAGCAACGCGTAAATGCAGGCGATGAAAAAGCCAAGCTTATAGAAGAGGCTATGGCATATCAGGTATCTAAAGAAATTGGCGCTATGTCGGTAGTATTAAATTGTGATGTTGACGCAATCTTAATTACCGGCGGAATCGCTTACAATAAAAATTTTGTAAATTATATCAAACAAAAAGTTGAAAAAATTGCGCCTGTTGGCGTTTATCCTGGCGAAGACGAAATGCGCGCATTAGCCATGAACGGCTTAATGGTGCTCGAAGGCGAGATACAACCGATGGTTTACGAATAAATACTACAGAAAGCTAATCGTTAGGCAACATTATACACATAGAAAAACAAGTTGATTCTAAACCTAACAAGTGATGAAATGACAGATTAAAATTTTGAAATTGAATTCTTTGGTTAAATAAAAACAAATAATACAAATTGAAAAAATAGAAACAACATGAAATTAAATTCATTTTTTTTAAGCATAAGTTTTACTATTATGCTTTCATACGTTGCTATTGCACAAAATAATGCTGTGTCCTCAGACACAAAAACCAGTAAATATTTTCTTCAGGCAAGTGGTAAATTTATGAACGGTGATTATAATGGAGCTATAACTCTTTATAAAAGCGTTCTAAAACGAGATTCTTTGCTAAATAAAAACTACTGGTATGTTCTTATAGACAATTTGGGAATGGCATATGGTATAACAGGTGATCTTAAATCAGCAGAACAAACTTTTAAATATGGGTTATCAAAAGATTCAACGTATCCATTATTTTATTACAATTTAGCTTGTGCTTATGCTGAGAAAAATGACATGAACTCATGTATTAACTATCTTAAAAGTGCATATAAATACAAGAAGAATATGATGGTTGATGAAACATTTCCTGATCCCGCAACAGATGATTCATTTAAGAAATTTATGAAGAATGAAGAATTTATTTTAGCATTAAGAGAGTTTAAAAAATAATAAGGATTTGAATTATATAAACAGACAACTATGAAAACAAAATTTTTATTATTAAAATGGCTCATGGTGCTGTTGCTTCTTGGAGGAGCGACGGGGGCGTGGGCGCAGAGTACAGACACTAATCCAGACTTTGCATGTATAAGTTCTACTGAAGGTTACTGGGTTGATTTACCCGCGGGTACGCCAGGTTCAACTTATAATTGGACTATGATATCTGGCCCAGTGGGTTGATTGTCATTTGTTTCTGGACAAAACACTTTTCATTTAGAAATAAATTGGCTTATTGCGGGAGATTATGTCTTGCAAGTAATTGAAACTAACACTGGTTGTCCAGGACCTCCTGTTACAGTAATATTTACATGAATCATTTTTAAGGATTTAATCTTTTGGTTAGTAAATCAGAAACAATTTCGTAAACCTGAAGTGGGTTGGCTTTTCGCCAGTATATTTGATTTAATTTTTCACTCATATAATTACAATAAATTAATTAATATTATTTAGAATCTTGTTCTCTCATTATTCTAAAACGTCTGATCATATCAAGAGCGATGCTCGAT
>JAAXXA010000468.1 GCA_013334735.1 Bacteroidota bacterium | reverse complement strand
TATCACATTTGTCTGTCCGCCAGTGGTACGAAAGACAAAATACTACAGGCTTATGACCGGCAGATTCGCAAGTCGTCATGAAGCATCAGAGCGTTTCAGACAACTGCCTGCAAAAACGGCAAGGAACTCATATATCCACCAAGTAACTGAAAGGGTAGTCCTTCATGGAGAAAAAGGGTTTTAATAGTAAGTTGTCTTTTCTTAGTTTCTGCCGCCATCACATCCATTCCTAAATATTTTTTTAAAGCTTCTACCCACTTCCTTACACTTCTTTTCGTACCTTCTACATGTCACATGCTTTTGCAACCCCTCTCAGAATAGCAAATACCCCGCCATAGCGCTTTGCAGCTGTAATAATTTTCTGTAAATTTGTGAATGTAATTACTTACAAGGAGTTGCTATGGGAGTTTGTTTGCTTCCGGTAGTGGGCTCCAACATGCCCTACATCAAAAAGCCACTCTTCCTATTTCATTATTTAAATTAACTGTAATTTTAATAATCATATATGATGGGGAGGCTATTTGCAAAGTCAATGTAAAGTAAGAGCCTGTAAAGTTGAAGCCGTTTATTATAAATTAAAATCGCATTAAGCTTATATAAAAAAATATTTAACATTTTTTTTCGCAAGACTTATTCTTCTTATACTTTATATTACCTCAATTGCCTTAAACTCTCCACACCAGTGATCACAATGAACTTCAGGCCAGCCTGAAAGTTTTTTGTTTCCAACATAGGCGTAAATTTGAGGAATAGCTTTTCTACACTCGTTTTTTTCTACTTTGTGTGGAGTCTTATTTGAAAATTCAAGAACAGAAAATGTACAATACCACTCACAATAACTGCATTTCTTTTCCATTATTCCTTGCTTTTTGAACGGTTAAAAAAACAAATTTATAGATTTGACTTTATTTGTAATGGTAAATTAATCATAGAAGATGGCAATTTATAATAAAAAAGCATAATTTCGCTGCACACCTTATTTTTTAATAAACAAACACTGCGGTGATTACAATATTATTCTTTCTGAAAAAAGATTTAAAATTAAAAAACATAAAAATCATTGGGTTGATAATATAGAATGATTATGAATAATAATATTTGCCCTGTGTGTCATCTTACTGGTACTGTTCAAGAATCTATCGGTAATACAGTTCAGTATATATGTAAAAGATGTGGTACTTTTAAGTTAGATATGATTGAAGCTGATAATCTTGATGTGAAGCTTTCGCGTAACTCAAGGCTACGTACAGCCCTTTCATACTATATCTGTAGTATTCAACAAAACCAAGAATCCCCACCGTATTTGTCATTGGAAGTAATAGAAAAAATTTTAGCCATTCCAAATTTACCTAGCCCTACTGAACAAGCAGAAAATCTACTTATTTGGGTTGCGGATCAAATTGAAACTCCGGGAGTATTTATCCAAATTGATGATTTAAAAGCTCCAGCGAAAATTGGTGCAAAAGATATTAATGGCGTGACTTTTATCGTTGATTCAATGATAAAAAGTGGTCTAATTATCAATGATACTCGGATGAGCATGAATAGGAGTGTTACCCTATCATTTGAAGGCTGGGATCGGGTAGATCAACTTCGTCGAAGAACTACAGAGGGGTTGACCGCATTCATGGCAATGTCATTTCATAATTTCAAATTGATGAAACTCTACGAAGAATACTTCAAGGTTTCGATAAAAGAGGCTGGGTTCGTGATAAAGTTACTTAGCGAAAATTTGATAACAGGCCTGATCGACGAAAAACTCCGTGTTGAGATTAGAAGGGCAGCATTTATTGTGGCAGATCTGACGGATGGAAATCAAGGAGCTTATTGGGAGGCAGGGTTTGCGGAAGGACTCGGAAAACCTGTTATTTACATTTGTGAAGCTAGTGTTTTTAAAAATAATAGTACTCACTTTGATACAAACCATCTTCACACTGTGATGTGGGATTTAAGTAATCCAAAAAAGGCAGCAGAAGATCTTAAGGCAACCATTAGGGCTACGTTGCCACATTTAGCAAAAATGAATGATGACTAAAAATTGACAAACATCATAGTAAGAAGGAGGAAGAATGACTGAGAGTAAAAACTTGGATGTGGAGCCATGATACTGATATTCTTTGCCGTTGCTCTTGTTATGGCGAGCTGTAATGGGTATAAGAAAAACTCAGTGTCTACCACACAGTACTCTGAACAAGACAATTCAACATGCTCTATGTTCAAATGCAGGAACATGTAAAGTTGGTGCTTAAAATTTTTTTGGAGCAAAGCTCCGAAGTCAATATTCAGGGGTTATAAAGCAGGTTGATGATAATTCATGGCAATTGATATCCCTATCAATTGAATAATAATTAACATAGGTCTTTACCAAAGGTACAGAGGATGGGGTATAGGACAAACCATAAAAGCAAAGTTACTATGAACCTTAAAGTATTGATCCTTGTGTTTCTGCTGGCGTTGGTTATAGTGGTTGATGCCTACGCTGCCGAAAATACTGAGGGGTTGCTTAAGGACACAGAAAAATTGATCGATAATCTTCAAAAACAAATAAATGAACAACGGGATGCCGGGATAGTCGATACTGTTTATCACAAAAAAAAACCAGTTTATACCCCAAATACCGGAACCGATAAACAGATAATTGCAAGAGGGTTGTCTATGGTCAAATACAAACTCAAAGACCCTTATTCGGCAAGGTTCAGGAATATTTATGTAGAAAAAACCAAATTACGAGCACTTATCGGAGAGGTGAATGCGAAAAATAGTTTCGGTGGCTATAATGGCTATAAGTGGTTTCGTTATTACGTCGTTGACGGATATCAATGTGTAGACATTGACGATGAATAATAACAAACCTCACAATACCATACACCCTTCAAAGCCCCGAATCACGGGGGCTTTTTTATCATATACCTAGTCCATTATTATATCGTCTCTTGTGCGGTTTTACAGAACATAAGTGAATCTGCACTTGCTGGCACAACAGTAAGCGATTGACGTATCAAGATATTAAGATCATCAGTCACCAGAGCTGGACATGTTCCCGGTTTTTTTATGGCTGAGTTTGGGCTATTTTATAAGTTAATTTGATGGCTTTTTTTATCCTTTTGTGATATTATTGCTAAGCAATACCTCTAAATTATTATAGAAATGGAGCTTGATACTAAAAAGGGTTGTAACACATTGCATCCCCAGTCTATGTGTCCGGCATTCGGCGGGCTGAGGGTACTTACAAGAATTGACGGTGTTCAGGTTTGTCTGGTTGCTGATCAGGGGTGCCTCTATGGGTTG
>JAAXXA010000028.1 GCA_013334735.1 Bacteroidota bacterium | reverse complement strand
CATGTTCGGGTTCTATCTGCCACACCGAAAGCGGTACTCCTATCTGTGAATTAAAACTCTTAGGGCTGCGAACAATTTTTTTATCTTCACAAAGCAACTGGAACAACCATTCTTTAACTATCGTTTTTCCGTTACTGCCTGTAATTCCTATAATAGGTATGCTGAATTTTTTTCGATGAAAAGCGCCTAGTAATTGTAAAGCAAAAAGGGTATTTTTTACCATTACAACATTTGCATTTTTACATATATCAGCATTGTCAGGTGTTTCGGAAATAATAAAATTTCTTACACCTTTGTTGTAAAGCTCATTAATATATTTATGACCGTCGTTTCTTTTCGCAACAATAGCAAAAAACAAAGAGCTATCAGGTGAAATAAGCTTACGGCTGTCAATCACTAAATGTTTAACAGGCATTTCAGGTGAAAAGGAAGATATAATTTCTCCTTTTATAATTTTAGCAATTTCACTAATGGTATATCCCGCTACACTTGTCATTTATAAACAGATTTTAAAACTTTATTATTTAGTGTATCTAAAGAGAGAGATTGCTTCGTCGTACCTCCTCGCAATGACGTAAAAAATTGTCGTCATTGCGAGCGAAGCGAAGCAATCTCTTAATAATCGCTGTATTTAAAAAACCCTAACAGATGATTAAAATATGTCATTTTATTTTTTACCGGATACTAATCTTACAAAGTTAATTTGGGTTCGCTTCCATGTTTTTCTTCATCTTGAACAATATGTTTAAGCGGGTTTGCCGTAAGATTTTTGTGCATTTTCCTGTTCCTGCAAATATCTAAAGCCAGATATAGAGCTTCTCTGAAAGAATCGGGAGATGACATATTTTTTCCTGCAAGTTCATACGCTGTGCCATGCGCGGGAGATGTCCGAATAATAGGTAATCCGGCAGTATAATTAACGCCATTATGAAAAGTTAAAGTCTTAAAAGGCGCAAGACCCTGATCGTGATACATAGAAAGTATTCCATCAAATTTTGAAAAATTTCCTGAACCAAAAAATCCATCTGCAGAATATGGCCCGAATGCAAAAATCCCTTCTTCTTTTGCTTTATTGATAGCCGGAATAATAAAATCCTGTTCTTCTGTTCCAATTACTCCATCGTCGCCACAATGCGGATTAAGCCCGAGTATTGCAATATGTCCTCTTTTTATTCCGAAATCTTTATCAAGAGATTCGTTTAATATCCTTAATTTACTAAGAACAAGTTCCTGTGTTATCGTAGAGGGTACATCTTTCAATGGAATATGACCTGTAACAACCCCCACTCTTAGGTTGTTGCTTACCATAAGCATCAAATAATCTTTTGTTCCGAATTTTTCAGCAATATACTCTGTGTGCCCCGGGAAATTGAATTTATCGGATTGAATATTTTTTTTATTAATTGGAGCTGTAATCAGGGCTTGAATATTATTGTTTTTTAAATCTTCAAGAGCAGCCTTTATAGATAAAAGGGATAGTTGACCTGCAATACTTGTTGATGTGCCAATATCAATTTTTACTTCTTCCTCAATAATATTAATGACGTTAGCTCTTTTATGTACCGCCATTTTGGCATTTTTTATCAGATTAAGATTAAATTCAGGTACATCTAATGTTTTACGATGGTAAGATGCCACCTTTGATGATCCATAAACAATTGGAGTGCATAATTCTAAAATGCGAGGGTTTGCAAGTGTTTTAATAATAACTTCGTAACCTATTCCATTAATATCACCCTGTGTTATTCCAATTTTTATTCTTTCGTCGGTATCCGGTTTATTCATATATGTTAAAATTTGAAATGCAAATATAGTTAGAAATTTTTAAATACGTAAACAGTAATCGGTAATCAGTAATCGGTAGTTTTTACTGATTACCGATTACAATTTTTTACCGATTCGCCATGGCGAACCAAAATTTAAATGTGTTAATTTATACCATGTAATGTATATTATTTGCATTTAAGTTTAATGAAATCGAATAAGATCCTGATACCCCAGCCTGTTCCTCCCTGCCCTCTATAACTGTCGCGCGAATCCATAAAAGCAGGTCCTGCTATATCGAGGTGAATCCATGGATAATCAGTAAAATGTTCTAAAAATTTTCCTGCCGAAATAGCTCCTGCATATTGCCCCCCGATGTTTTTCATGTCGGCGACTTCCGATTTTAGCAATTCCTTATAATCGTCCCATAATGGAAACTCCACAATCCTTTCAAAAACATTGTTCCCTGATATTTTCAGTTCGTCCATATATTTTTTGTACTTGCTTCCCATAGCTATCATTGCATATTTACCCACTGCTGCATGAGCTGCTCCCGTAAGTGTTGCAATATCAATTACCAATTCGGGTTTATATTTTTTTGAATAAGAAAGCGCATCAGCTAATATAAGCCTTCCTTCTGCATCGGTATTAAGTACTTCAACGGTTGTGCCATCGTACATCGTAATTATATCCCCCGGAACCTGAGCATTTCCATCAGGACGATTGTCGGTAGCAGGTATTAGTCCTATTACATAAATTGGCAATTTGGCTTTTGCTATAGCATATAAAGTTCCTATAACAGTAGCCGCGCCACCCATATCACACTTCATTTCCGTCATATTCGAACCTGATTTTATATTTATTCCTCCTGTATCGAATACCACTCCTTTTCCTACAAAAATGTATGGATTTTTATTAATATGTTTAGCCGGTTTCCATTCAATAGCTGTAAATGTAGGCGGGTCTATACTTCCTTTGTTTACAGCAAGTAAACCTCCCATTTTAAGTGTTTCTATTTTAAGCTTATTCATTATTTCAACTTTAGCACCTTCTTTTTTGCATAAGCTTTCAGCTTCTTCAGCAAGTTTTTTTGCATTAAGATACGATACTGGTTCATTTACAAAATCCCTGCTTTGATATACAGCTTCTATCAGAATATTCAATTCCTTTATGGATTTTTCACTTATCTTTTTTGATAAAATTGAAATTTTTGCAAGTGTATTAAATGATTTTTTTGAATCCTTGCCTTTTTTGTATTTTATAAATTGGTAGTTGCCAAGCGCCATTCCTTCAGCATAAGCAAAAGCTGAAACATCATTATCTTCAACGTCAACTATCAAAACCTGCGAAATTTTATTGCCGTTTATCTTACAAAGTAAGGCGTCTCCGGCTTTCCGACAACTTTCAATATTGGTAAAATCTTTATCATCTTTCTTAATAATCTGCACAAAATCCCATCTCTTAAAACGATTGAATGCAAATACCTTTACTTCATTTACTGTGTTTTGAGTTTTTATATAGCTTATTTCAATTGTTGTAAAGCCATAAGAACGCAAATTTTTTGCATCAGTAATTAAGTAAATTGAATTGTAGTTTGGTGAAATTTGTCTGGTTTTTTCAATGGATGTAATCATAATTTAGTAATTTTAAATGAAAATGATTAATTGCAAATTTACTAATTTTATGTTTATGCTCTTTACACTTTCTGAGCTTCCGTATTGTAACATTTGTTTTGAAAAATATTAATAATATTAATTTAGTACTTTTGCGAAAAAAACCGATATGACTATTAAAAACATTCGTTTGTGCTTAATTATATTATTAAATTGCACCATAAGTCTTTTATCATTTGGTCAAAATAAAACTGACAGCCTTCTCAATATCATAAAATCCGGCAAAAACGACACGAATATGGTAATCGCATTTGCCGGTTTATGTAATGAATACAGCTACAATGATCCTGAAAAAGCTTTAATGTATGGACATAAAGGATTAATATTATCTGAAAAAATTGGTTTTGTTAAAGGTGTTGCTATGTGTTGCAATAATATAGGCGTAGTTTATTATAGCCAAAATAACAATCAAAAAGCTTTAGATTACTATCAAAAGTCATTAAAAATATTTGAATATATAGGTTCCGAAAAAGAAATTTCGGATTGTTTCAAAAATATTGGAAAGATCTGTAATAAAGAGGGAAAATGCAGGCAAGCTTTAGAATATTATCAGAAATCTTTAGAAATAATTGAAAAATACCGAGATAAAAGAAGAAAGGCTAGTTGCTATTTTAATATTGGAAATATTCATCAACAACAAAGAAATTATCGGTTGGCATTGAAATATTATCTGGTATCTTTGGATATATGTGAAGAGCTTGATGACAAAAAAGGGATAGCATACTGTTATAATAACTTAGGCAATAATTATTCTTTTCAAGATAGCTTATCCTTAGCGTTGGAATATTATAAAAAATCGTTGGAAATATATAAACTTGTGGGCGATAAAATCGGAGAATCAACTATTTATATCAATATTGGAGTAATTTATACAAAACAAGGCAATCTCAATAATGCATTAGAATATTATAAAAAATCTTTAAAAATTAACGAAGAACTTAATGATGAAAAGGGATTATCTGCTTGTTATACTAATATTTCCGATTTGAACCTGACTTTGAAAAATTATCGGCAAGCATTGTATTATGGCTATAAAGCTCTGACTATCGCAAAAAAAATTGGGGCTTTGGATATAATACAAACCGCATATTATAATTTATCTATAATCCACGACAGCCTTGGCAATATTAAAGATGCCTTCAGATACTATAAACTTTATTCTGAAACCAACGATTCAATAGTAAACAAGGAAAGCCAGAAGAAAATTGCTGAAATGGAAGTGAAATATGGAACAGAAAAAAAAGAAAAAGAGATCGTTAATTTACAAAAGGAAAAAACTGTAAATGAATTACAACTTACAAAACAAAGAAACCTGAAATATATATTCATATTATCGGGAATTATTTTTCTGCTTTCTTCACTATTTCTATTTGCAATGTTTCATCAAAAGAAAAAAAACAATGAAATACTAACGGAATCCAATAGAAAAATAACGGCTTCTGAATATGAATTAAAAGAACTTAATTCAACAAAGGATAAATTTTTTTCAATTATTTCTCACGATATAAAAGGTCCATTAAATTCTTTCAAACAAATAACAAGGTTTTTAAAAACTTCATATAACACTTTAAATGATGGCGAAAAATATTCATACATACACGAAATAAACAAATCGGCAGAGCAGTTATACAGCTTTTTTCAAAATCTTTTACAATGGTCGCTTTCTCAAAAAAGCATGATAAAATTTAATCCTGAAGAAATTGATTTAAGTGTTCTGATTTTTAAAACAACAGAATTGCTTAAGCCAACTGCTGATAAAAAAAGGATAACTATTGTTTCGGATATAAAAGAAAATTCACTTGATTTTTGCGATAAATATATGATATTAACTGTTCTCAGGAATTTATTATCTAATGCAATAAATTTCAGTAACCATGCAGGAACCATCACTAATAAAATATCTTATAAAGATGAATTTATCGAATTATCAATAAAGGACAATGGTATAGGTATGAGCGATGAAGATGTTAAAAAATTATTCAAAATAGATGTTGATCATAAAACAATTGGCACATCTGAAGATAAAGGTACAGGGCTCGGGCTGATACTTTGCAAAGAATTTATTGAGAAAAATGGTGGAAAGATATGGGTGGAAAGTCAAGCTGATATTGGGAGTACATTCACATTTACTTTACCTACATCACGCGTGGGATAAATTAGTATATTTCGAATTGCCACTACCTTTAGGTAGTGGATATAAAATGCAATAAAGATAGGGGCTTTAGCCCAAAACTTTTTCAATATGTTAAACAAAAAAACGAATATCAAATCTATATTAAAATGAAAAAAATTAAACTTGCATTGGTAGATGATCACAAGATTGTAAGAGATGGTATTGCGTCGCTTTTGATGTATGAAGATAAAGTTGAAGTAGTTGCAGAGGCTTCCAATGCCGAAGAATTGTTGGAAATTCTAAAAAATATGGAAATTGATATTATTATTCTCGACATTTTTTTACCAAAACCTGTCGGCATTGAATTGACAAAAATTATTGTAAAACAATTTCCTAAAACAAAAGTCATCATTCTATCCGGTAATATTGAAGAGGACATCGTATCAGGAGCTTTCAATGCCGGAGCTGATGGCTACCTTCCTAAAGATACCGAAAAAGAAGAATTATTGGAAGCAATATATTCAGTTCATGATTTTAATGAGCAGTACCTAAGCAATTCAATTAAAAACAATCTGTCTGCAAGCTTTATAAAAAAAGCTAAATACGGAGATAAATATTCTCAAAGTAAGTTGGCAAGCCTGACTGAAAAAGAAATCAATATCATTAAATTATTTTCCGAAGGACTTAGTTACAAGGAAATCGCTAATAAATTGGAAATAAGCACCCGCACTGTTGAAGCTCATAAGAATAATATTTTAGAAAAACTTGAATTAAGAACTATAATTGATATTGTTAAATATGCTATAAAAAACAAAATTATTGAATTATAATTTTAGCGAAAAGGCAAATAATATCAGGTAGGATTTAAATTTTTATCAAGTTTTACAAACTGAATAAGAGGATGCCGGAGGCATCGTAGGTTTATAAAACATGGATACAACATAATAACCTACGACCTCAGTGAGGTCGAACAAATGAAAATGACGTATATTTTATATCGGAACATATTGATTATTACATACATTTAACATCTTACATCTTACATCAGCCATCATACATCTTACATTTAATATTACATTAGGTAATATTCCTTATAAAATTACCCGTTATATTCCTTATAATTATTTCGCTTTTCCCTTATTATTTTTGTAACAAATAAACCCCCAATATGTTACAAACCAATTATTAATAATATAAAAGTAAAATATTGATGTATATACTTTTTTTATTTTATATATTTTATTAATTTAGCTAATTAATAATATCATTAAGCCATAAAAAATATGAATATAACAACAAAAAGAACTTTTCTAATCGCAAGAAGCATAATTTATGCTTTTTTAACTTTCAACACTTCGGCATTGCTCAGTGCATGCTTTATACTTTTAACTTTCAACTGTTTCGCTCAGGGAGGCGCAGCTATTAACACCACCGGCAATGCTGCCAATAACTCAGCAATGCTTGATGTTGTGGCAACAAATCAGGGGATGCTTATTCCGCGCGTGGCATTACAAGGCACAAATGATGTTTCTACCATTTCGAATCCGGCCAACAGCTTACTGATTTATAACACAGCGCCGGCAGGTACATCACCGGATAATATTATACCCGGATTTTACTATTATGATACTATTACTACCAAATGGATACCTTTTACAACAGGTGTGCCCATTGTAGATCCAACTAACCTTTATACAATCAGAGGTTGGTAATTTGAAATTAAACAGAATAGAATGCTGATGACGCAGACTTGTGCTGAACTTGCCGAAGTAAAATTATGGTGAACACAGAAAAATCATATTTAATCTTAAGCTATCAGAGTCATCAGCGTTTCATTATATTGCATGAGTAGTTGATAATTTAGAATTAAACAATTTAAAAATGAAAAAATGAAACTAAAAAAATTTTTAAAAGTTGCATATATTACAATAGTTCTCAATGCAACGTTATTTATGAACTGTGCTTATACCCAAACAATACCAACAATTTTTATTGGTGGTGAAGAGGTTCTGGCTAATAATTTTTCCATATCTCCTTATTGGTTAAATGCAGGTCAAACTCTTGCTATCGGAAACAAAGTAAAGTCAATTTCTGTTTTACAGTATAACATTGCTCCTGCATTAGGAGGTGGAAATTCCTTACAATTTGAAAGCATTCTTTCAGTAACCACACAACAAGTAGTTCCTACGGGCAAAGCATGGAAAATTGAATCTGTTGGTTTAGATCCTATGGCTTCAATAGGTACAATAGGAGCAACTGGCGCAACAGGTGTAAGCGGTAACTCTGGAGCTACTGGCGTTACAGGGGCCACGGGCACTTCAGGAGCAACAGGTCCAATAGGATGTACTAATACAAATTATTTGTTAAAATACGATGGGGCAAATGCTGCATGTAGCCAGATATTTGATAATGGAACAAATGTCGGTATAGGAACAACGAGTCCTGTAGAGAAATTGGATGTAACCGGATATGGTAAATTCACTGAAGGAATTGCACAGTTTCATTATCGCTCCGTTACTGGAATAAAAACATATCAGAGGAATACAACACTTACCAATGCTCAAACTAAATATCTGTTAATTGATATGAACGATATGACATGGGAAAGCGGTTATCAAGTTGAGTTTAATATTATAAGCGATATTGAAACCAGAGATATTGCATGTGTAAAAAGTTGGAGAGCAGTTGGAACTTTCTATGGCGGAGATCCTGAACCGGGAGGCTATATGTATCAGGTTGGTACAACAACAGTTTTAGTAAACCAAGGAACTGCTTTTACTCCTACAGTCAGCATAAGTGGTGATGCTGTGAAGTTAGCAGTACAAAACAGTACAAGTTCCACTATAGAAGTAACAGTTTATATAACGATATTTAGGGTAAGGCAGTCTGAATACCAAAACGATGCAGATATCACGGTTACTGAATGGCAATAACCACATAAGTAATGGCAATCAATGTTTTATTTAATAACTAATAAATATGAAAATAAAAAGAACTTTTATAAGCGCAAGTTGTATTATGTATGTTTTGCTCACTTTCAACTTTCAACTTTCAACTTTCAACTGCTCTTCGCAGGGCATAGCCATTAATGTTACCGGAAATGATGCAAATGCTGCGGCAATGCTTGACGTACAATCTGATACGTCTTCCGATAACTCCAGCCAGGGACTTCTTATACCGCGTATGAGTACTGCAAGACGCAACGCTATAACAACACCTGTTCCCGCATCTCTGCTTATCTATAACACCACCACCAAGTGTTTCGAGTTTTTCGAAAACGGGGTTTGGCAAACAATTTCCTGTAGTTGCACAAGCGCTCCTACTGCTGTAAATGCCTCCACTTCTTTGACTACTCTTTGCGCAGGAAGTACACTTATGCTTATTGGAAGTGCGACAGGCGCAACAAATTGGAGTTGGACGGGTCCTAATGGTTTTACTTCTTCATCACAAAGTCCTGCAATTTCAAACATTACTACAAACGGAACCGGTGTTTATACTTTAACGGCAAGTAATGCCTGCGGAACAGCAACAGCAGTTAGCACTGCTTCAGTAACAGTAAATTCCAGTTTAGCAGCAAGTGTTAGTATAGCAGCAGTTCCATCGGGAGCAATATGTACAGGAACAAGTATAACGTTTACAGCAACCCCTACTAACGGAGGAACAACGCCTTCATACCAGTGGAAAAAGGGTGCAACAAATATCTCAGGAGAGACAAATTCCACTTACACATCAACAACACTTGCAAACAGTGATGTTATAACCTGTGTGCTGACTTCAAGTAACGCTTGTGCTTCAAGTTTGCAGGCGATTTCGAGTGGAATATCAATGACGGTAAATCCCAATCCAACAGCATCCGCTTCAAACAACGGTCCTGTGACCGAAGGAGGAACATTAACCTTAACCGGAGGAAATGGTTCTTTGACGAGCTATTCGTGGTCAGGTCCTAATTCTTATTCCAGCAACAGTCAGAGTCCGGTTCTCTGCGCTACCACAGCAATGGCAGGAACTTATACTATTACCGTAACTAATTCTAACGGTTGTACCTCCTCTGCATCAACAATAGTAACCGTAAACTTTACATGTGGAAATACATTAACAGACTGCAGAGACGGTAAAACATACACCACGGTTTCTATTGGCGACCAATGCTGGATGGCGCAAAACCTTAATTACGGTAATCAGGTAATTATAAATACGTCTATAACACAAACAACTAATCAAAAATGGTGTTACGATGATAATGCTTCCAAGTGCATTACTTATGGGGGTATGTACCAATGGAGTTATGCTACAGGTCAGGCTTCAGGGTCAGGAGGAGTAAGTTGCAACCCTTGTGGTCCTACCACGGGTCATGGCGGAGTAAGGGGATTGTGTCCATCAGGTTGGCATATACCTTCTGATTTGGAATTTGATCAGATGGAGTATTTTATAGAAAACAATAGTAGTAGCTACTCTTTATCATATTTCCAAACTACAACAGGTTATCGTGGATCCACTATAGGCTCTAAAATGAAAGGTGTCGACAGCAATTACCCCGGTTGGAGCAGCACCAATACAAGCGGTTTCGCAATGTTGCCGGGAGGAATCGTTTATGGTGGTTCGTGTTATATTGGTTCGTACGCCGGCTTCTGGACGGCTTCGGAGGATGGTTTAGGGAGTGCGTGGAGCAGACTTATATCTGAACAGTCAAATCGCGGCGCTCAGGGACATGAGGAATCCGGATATTCGGTGCGTTGCATAAAAGATTAAGTGTGCTATCATACAAAGTGAAACGCAAGTGTTTCGCTTTGTATGTTGTTTTCAAGACTTCGGCTTGAGCGCAGTCGAATGCTGGCGGGCTGTAGTTTTTCGCTTTATTCGATAAGGAACGAGCTATTAAAGATAAACAATGATCACACAACAAAACAAACAACTATTACGAATCAACTTTTAACTTTTTAACTAAACAATTATGAAAACAAAAATAACTTTTAAAATCGCAAAAGGCATCATGTATGTTTTTTGCGCTTTAAACTTTATATTTTTAACTTTCAACTGCTCTGCGCAAGGAGGCGCAGCCATTAACACTAACGGAGCTGCCGCCGTTAATTCGGCAATGCTTGATGTAAGCAGTACAAATCAAGGAATACGGATTCCTAAGGTTGCTCTTACAAGCAGTACATCTCCTTTACCAATTACCAACCCTGTTAACAGCTTATTAGTTTATGATTCAATAACCACCGGAGATATTACGCCGGGATATTATTATTGGGATGCAACCGCTTCCAAATGGGTAAAGCTTGCTACCGGTAGTGGTTGGCAGCTAACTGGAAATGCGGGAACAGATTCCTCAACCAATTATATAGGAACAACAGATGCCAGACCTTTGGTTATAAAAACAAATAACGCCGAAAAAATGAGGATTATGGCTAATGGCAATGTTGGTATCGGAACTTCAACTCCTACTTCAGCACTAACAGTTAATGGTGGAGCATTGATAAACGGTACTACCGCCACAGCAACAATTACAAATAATTTAGTCTCATATTATAAATTGGATGGAAACTCCAACGATGCCGTTGGTTCTAATAATGGAACAGGGACAGATATTAGGTATGATTTATTTGAAAATTCTGATGGAACAGAAGCAGCAGCAATGAATATTTTTAATTCAGTTAATTGGGGCGCTCAAACTTTTACCACGACTTCTGCATACACAATTACAAGTGTTAAACTTCACATTTATAGATTAGGAAATCCAGGGAATTGTACAATATCAATCAGGGCGACTGATGTTAATGGAAAACCTACGGGTTCGGACTTAACTTCAACCACCTTTAACGGAAATTCCTTAACAACATCTGATGTAGAAACCGAGATTACTTTTACACCTGTTTCACTTTCCGCTTCAACCATGTATGCAATTGTTGCAAGAGCAATAAGTGGAGATGGAAGCAATATTTTAAAATTAAGTTTTTCTTATAATACATATTCAGGTGGTACAATGGCTACAAGTACCGATGGTGGTGTATTAGCTTCTAACTGGACTTTAAATAATTATGATTGGAGGTTTAAAATATTTGGAGTTGGAACAAGTGGCAAAATAAATCAGGGAGCGGGATTTAATGGAACAACAAGTAATATTTCGGGAAGTTCGGTAGGCGTTTTGCCAACAAATTCCACATTGTCTTGCTGGATAAAAACTACGCAGGTATTTCCGGGTTGGAATTATATTTTTGGACTTACAATAAATGGAACTAATAAGTTTTTCGGATTTATTTCGCAAGGGAGTACTGGTTATTGTCACGGTCGTATTACAGATAGTAACGGAATATACGCAGATATATCATCAATAAATGTCGTAAATGATGGAAATTGGCATTTTCTTGCATTAGTAAAGACTGGAAGTAGCATAGAGTATTTTATAGACAATGTTTCACAGGGAACGGCAAGTGCGAGTTTTACTGGGAATTTTGATTCAATGTTTCCTAATTTCGGTGGTTTGGGGACATATGCAGGTTTATTAGACGAATGTGGTTATTGGTCAAGAGCTTTATCAAGCGCAGAAGTTTCTGAACTTTATAATTCAGGTAGTGGATTGTCGTTACCTCCTGCATCTCCTCCAGCGTTGACGGTTACCGGAGGCAGTGTTGGTATCGGAACTACAACCCCCGGAAGTAAGCTATCGGTTGTGGGTTTACCTACATCGGCTGCCGGTTTATCATCAGGTGATATTTGGCGAAATGGCAGCGTGCTAAATATTGTTCCGTAACAATCTATAGAAACAGCTCAGGTCTATCATTGGTGATCTCTGTAAATATTCGATTTATATGAATGTATCTTAAAAAGGAAGTGATAAATGAATTACGAATAAAGGGGTTTACAATTAATCATTAACAATTTACAATTAATAATTAATTATTAACCATTAAAAACAAACAATTATGAAAACGAAAACACCTTATGCCTTATGCCTTATTGCCTTATGCCTCTTTTTTACTTTTCACTCTTTTTCTCAGGGTGTAGCAATTAATGTTTCCGGCGCTGATGCAAATGCTTCAGCTCTGCTGGAAATTGGTGGCGCAACAGGACCCAGTGGCGATACCCAAGGGCTTCTGATACCTCGCGTGGCGCTTACCGCCACTAATTCCGCCTTACCCATTACAACGCCTGCAACAAGTTTATTGGTATATAACACCGCTATTGCTGGAGCAGAGCCTTACAATGTAACACCGGGATATTATTACTGGAACGCTTCTGCATGGGTTAAATTAGCTACTGCTTTAGGTCCAACAGGCGCTACGGGAGTTACTGGAATAGCAGGCGCAACGGGTTTATTGGGTGCAGGGTCGGCAACAGGAAACACAACTTATTGGGATGGTTC
>JAAXXA010000027.1 GCA_013334735.1 Bacteroidota bacterium | reverse complement strand
CTCATCATCGACTGGAATGTCTGTGCTTGTCAGGTGGGTGGGTTGATCAATGGCTTCAACCTTCCACTTGCCTCCAAGTTTTCGGAGTTGACAAAACTAAGGTGCTACCAGAACCGAAATGAAATTTGTATTTAGCGGTATAAAAAACATTTTTGATCACGATAGTAGTTTGTTGCTCCAAGTCAAATCCACAGCATATAAATGGCCACGAAAACAGGCTATGCGATGAGATAAAGTGGTATGAAAAGAATTTTTATTTATTTTATTTAAAGTTATTTAGAGCCGACGCAATTATCATAAATTTATTCTCATTGTTTCGTTTTAAAATATTCAATATCGCTTTGTGGTAGTATTTCTTTAGAAACAAACACATTGCATCATCGCATGAATTAAATATATAACGATGTTTTAAGCTTGTATTTATTATTCCGGCTAAACATAGATATGAATATTTTGTAGAATTTTGAATAAAAAATGTGATAAATTTTGTTTCCAGAAAATCATTAAATACTTTTGTGTAGTTATTAACTGGCTGAAACCAGTTTTTATAGAATTCATATTAAATTTTTTATAACTAATAATAGCAAAATCAATGAAAACTTATTTAATGAGTATAACGAAGTTCTCTTTAATCCTATTTTTAACTTTTATATTTTACTTTTTATCTTTTCACTCTGATGCTCAGGGTATATCTATTAATACTTCAGGTGCTGCATCAGATAATTCGGCAATGTTAGATGTAAGTGGTACGAATAAAGGTGTACTTATTAACCGAATGACCGCTAATCAGCGCAATGCAATCACTTCGCCTGCTACAGGACTTTTAATTTACAACACTGATTGCAATAATTTTAACTATTTTAATGGTGTAGCATGGGTCGACATGGTAGGAAATGCCCTATCAGTGAGCATGCCTGATGCTCCCACGGCAGCCTCACATTCTTCTTCTCAAACTCAGATAACGTGGAATTGGAACACAGTGAGTGGAGCTGCGGGATATAAATGGAATACGACAAATACTTTCAGTACCGCTATAGATATGGGAGCAGCGCTTACGAAAACAGAAACAGGACTTACCTGCAATACCCCATATACAAGATATGTATGGGCTTATAATAACTGCGGAGGTTCTGCTTCTTCTTCTACATTAACGCAAACAACCTCCTCTTGCTTCATCTGTGGCACACAACTAACTGATACCAGAGATGGTAAAATATATAATACTACTTTAATAGGTGCACAATGTTGGATTGCACAAAACTTGAATTTTGGAAAATATGTTACTCTTGCTACAGGACAAGGAGCAGCTGGAACTCAAAAATATTGCTACGGTGATAACCCCGACAATTGTGCGGTTTATGGTGGCTTTTATGAATGGGCGCAAATGATGACTGATACTATAACTGGTATTCAACAAACTTCTTGCAACGGAACAGGTGTGTCTCAAGTTAAATGTTCCATTCCTGTTCAGGGAGTTTGCCCGGTAGGTTGGCATATACCTTCGCACTATGAGCTAACACGATTAGAAAGAGTTTTAGCCGGTTCGGATAGTCTTTCTTTTCCTTACGATACAACAACCTGCTACACTCAACTAGGAATTGATGAGGGTGCCAAATTGAAAGCAAATCCCGGGTTCGCTGCTCTTATGGGCGGTTATGAAGACGGTGCTTGGAGTCATATTAATCAACAATCATATTGGTGGTCATCTACACAGAAAAATGGAACTGATGGCTGGTACCGTTGGTTGTATAGCACCGATGCTCATGTATGGCGTGGTTATATATCAATGCCCTCTGCTTTTCCTGTTCGATGCTTATTGGATTGAGCTTGCCCTGAAATATAGAAAAACTCTTGCATTTTTTATACGATTATATATTGTTAATAGGTATAATATTAATTAAATCTGCCTTTTATTTGAAAATTTCTGAAAAAATATTACTGATATTATTTGTATTTATAGAAATATAACTATATTTGCACACCAAAATTTAATAGAAATAATTATTAATATATAAAAGAAGGAACCAATTTATGATAATTGTACCTGTAAAAGAAGGCGAAAGCATTGATAAAGCATTAAAAAAATTAAAAAGAAAATTTGAAAAAACAGGAGTTGTAAAAGAACTGAGAGAAAGACAGAAATTTACAAAACCTTCAGTTAAAAATAGATTTATGAGGCTAAAAGCAATTTATATCCAAAAATTGATCGAAAGCCAACCTGGAGCTTAACAGGAATATATAACATAGTTTAATAAAAAAATATTTGTATCTTTTTTTTGATACAAATATTTTTTTTATTCATAAATGTGATGCTTACAGAACAATTTATTCAATATATTCAATTTGAAAAAAGATATTCTCATCACACTGTAATTTCCTACCAAAACGATCTTCATCAGTTTTTCTTGTACTTAGAAACCGAATATATAATTACAAACGTCGATGATGTAAATTATATGCATATTCGTTCTTGGTTAGTGAGTCTATTAGAACAAGGTCTTTTAGCCCGTACAGCCAATAGGAAAATTTCATCTCTTAAATCCTTTTTTAAATTTCTTGTTAAAAAAGATGTAATTGTTGAAAATCCTATGGATAAAATTATTTCACCAAAAATGGCAAAACGATTACCTGTTTTTGTTGAAAAAGAAAAAATGGATTTGTTACTTGATAATATCGATTTTGGTAAAGGTTTCGTTGCTTCTAGAGATAAATTGATTGTCGAAATATTTTATATGACAGGTATGCGTTTATCCGAACTGATAAATCTTACTTTAAATAATGTAGATTTGCAAAAAAATCAATTTAAAGTTTTAGGTAAACGTAATAAAGAAAGAATAATACCGTTTACTATTTCTTTGAATGGTTCAATCAATAATTATTTAAAGTTAAGGTCTGAAATAATAGGGAGTTGCGAAAAGAATAATTTTTTTTTATTGGAAAATGGTAAAAATATTTATCAAAAATTTGTGTACCGTCTAATAAATTATTACCTTAGCACTGTTTCTACATTAAAGAAAAGGAGTCCACATGTTCTTAGACATACATTTGCTACACACATGCTTAATAATGGCGCCGATCTTAATGCTATCAAGGAATTGCTGGGGCATTCAAGTTTATCCGCAACCCAAGTATATACACATAATACAATTGAAAAATTAAAAAAAGTTTATAAACAATCACACCCAAAAGCATAAAAAAAAGGAGGATTTATGAAAATAAACATCAGTTCAATTCACTTCAAAGCAGATCAAAAGTTAGAAGACTTTGTTCAGGAACGTCTCGAAAAATTGTCAGGCATTTATGAAGGGCTTATAGGCAGTGAAGTAACATTGAGAGTTGATAAAAACGACAAAACTCAGAATAAAGTGGCAGAAATAAAACTTCTTATGAGAGGAAATGACCTTTTTGCCAAAAAACAATGCAAAACTTTCGAAGAAGCTACCGATTCTGCTATTGACGCATTGCGTAAACAGTTAACAAAATACAAAGAAAAGGTAAAAGGATTATAAATATTTGCTAATTATGTATTTGCTATACAGGCGTTTATAAGCTTACGGTAAAATATTATAAAAAAGTTTGGCAATATTTTTGGTAATTAAAAAATACATTCATACATTTGCAGACCTTTTTCGAAGGGTCTGCTTTTTTATGTCAAAAAAGTAGTTATAGCACTTTTGAAATATTGCCGATGTAGCTCAGTTGGCCAGAGCAGCTGATTTGTAATCAGCTGGTCGGGGGTTCGAATCCCTCCATCGGCTCTAAAGTTCTTTGAATAATTGAAAAATTAAGTTGTCTATTAAATCGTGAAATGATAAATTATTGCATTTTTTCAAATTTGCATCTAATATTTTGTTACCAACAATTTACGGGTAGGCACTTATAATATTTGGGGGGGTACCAGAGTGGTCAAATGGGGCAGACTGTAAATCTGTTGGCGACGCCTTCGGAGGTTCGAATCCTCCCCCCCCCACTTTTAAAACAGGCGGAAGTAGCTCATTTGGTAGAGCGATAGCCTTCCAAGCTATAGGTGGCGGGTTCGAGCCCCGTCTTCCGCTCAAAAATAAACCGAAGTAGTTCAATGTTATTGGTTTTTACGATAATCGGAAATGTTTTATGAGCGAAATGGTTATCATGCCGATGTAGCTCAGGGGTAGAGCACTTCCTTGGTAAGGAAGGGGTCACGAGTTCAAATCTCGTCGTTGGCTCAAAATAATTTGTTTGAATTTTTTTAATCAGGTAATTAATATAAGTTTTAAATTTTAATATCAATTTTATTATGGCAAAAGAAAAATATGATCGTTCAAAACCTCATGTGAACGTTGGAACTATTGGTCACATAGATCATGGTAAAACTACTTTAACCGCGGCAATTACTTTGATTCTTGCTGAAAAGGGATTGTCAGAGTACAGGTCTTTTGACTCAATTGACAATGCTCCTGAAGAAAAAGAAAGAGGGATAACCATTAATACTGCACACGTTGAATATTCAACAGCTAAAAGGCATTATGCTCATGTTGACTGTCCGGGACATGCCGATTATATCAAAAATATGGTTACCGGTGCTGCTCAGATGGATGGTGCAATATTGGTTGTTGCAGCAACAGATGGTCCAATGCCACAAACACGCGAACATATTCTTCTTGCATATCAGGTAGGTGTTCCAAAGATGGTTGTGTTTATGAATAAATGCGATTCCGTTGATGACGAAGAATTGCTCGACCTTGTTGAAATGGAAATAAGAGAACTTCTCACTTTCTATAAATTTGATGGCGAAACCACTCCCGTTATCAGAGGATCTGCTCTTGGCGCTCTTAATAAAGAACCAAAATGGGTTGATAAAGTAATGGAACTTATGGATGCTGTTGATGAATATATTCCTTTGCCGGTTCGTGATGTTGAAAAAGAATTTTTGATGCCAATTGAAGACGTTTTCTCTATTACAGGTCGTGGTACAGTTGCTACCGGTAAAATTGAAACAGGCGTAATAAATTCAAGCGACCCTGTTGATATTATTGGTATGGGGGCCGAAAAACTGAAATCTGTTGTAACAGGTGTGGAAATGTTCCGCAAAATTCTTGATAGAGGTGAAGCCGGTGATAATGTTGGTTTACTTTTGAGAGGTATTGATAAAGATGCTATTCGTAGAGGTATGGTTGTAGCAAAACCAGGTTCTATAAAACCACATAAACAATTTAAAGCAGAAGTTTATATTCTTAAAAAAGAAGAAGGCGGCCGTCATACTCCATTTCATAACAAATATCGTCCACAGTTCTTTTTCAGAACGACAGATGTTACAGGAGAAATCACTTTACCAGAAGGTATCGAAATGATTATGCCGGGTGATAATACTACAATTATTGTTAATTTACTATCTGAAATAGCAATAAATCTAAATTTACGTTTCGCTATCCGTGAAGGTGGAAGAACCGTGGGTGCAGGGCAGATTACAGAACTTTTAGATTAACCTGATAATTTAATACACTTAAAGATTTTCTGTATTTAAAGAAAATTTTTAAGTGTATTATATAAAATAATAATACACGGGTGTAGCTCAATTGGTAGAGTAGCGGTCTCCAAAACCGTTGGTTGGGAGTTCGAGTCTCTCCTCCCGTGCAAAACAACAATAAACAATGAAAAAAATAATAGTTTATATAAAGGAAATATATGATGAACTTCTTCATAAGGTTTCCTGGCCCACATGGAGTGATTTGCAAAGTAGTGCTCTTGTTGTATCTATTGCTTCCCTCATAATCGCAGTAGTCGTTTATGTGATGGATATATCTTTCAGTACTATATTAAATCAGTTTTACAAGCTGTTTTAATTCATCTCAAAACAAATATAATCTATTTTTTATTTAATAATTAAATTATCAATTAGCAACAGTATGAGCGAACAAGGACCAAAAAAATGGTATGTGGTGCGCGCTACGAGCGGAAATGAGAAAAAGGTTAAGCAGTATATTGATAACGAAATTAACAGGCTTAATTTAAAGGATTTTGTTTCGCAGGTACTTATTCCAACAGAAAAGGTTTATCAAATCAGAAAGGGAAAAAAAGTAAGCAAAGAAAGAAATTATTTTCCGGGTTATGTTTTAATTGAAGCGGTTCTTGCCGGTGAAATAACACATATTATCAAGAATATTCCCGGTGTAATTAACTTTCTTGGAACAAAAGGAGAGGCAGTCCCTTTAAGACAATCCGAAGTAAACAGAATTTTAGGAAAGGTAGATGAATTATCAGAGAAAGAAGAAGAACTAAACATTCCTTTTATAATTGGAGAAACAGTTACCGTAATTGACGGACCTTTTAATAGTTTTAGCGGTGTTATCGAAGAAATTAACGAAGAGAAGAAAAAACTTAAAGTAATGGTTAAAATTTTCGGAAGAAAAACACCTTTGGAACTAAGCTTTATGCAAGTTGAAAAAGAATAATAACAAGCCGTCCCTTATTTAGGGATATAAAAAAAAATAAAAATGGCAAAAGAAGTAAGTGGACTTATTAAATTACAAATCAAAGGCGGACAGGCTAATCCATCACCACCAGTAGGACCTGCTTTAGGTTCAAAGGGTGTTAACATAATGGAATTTTGCAAACAATTTAATGCCCGTACACAGGATAGTTCAGGTAAAGTAATTCCTGTAATTATCACTGTTTATAAAGACAAAACTTTTGATTTTATAATCAAAACTCCTCCTGTAGCTGTTCAGTTACTGGATACAGTCAAGTTAAAATCCGGTTCACCAGAACCTAACCGAAATAAGATTGGTGCAATTTCATGGGATGATGTAAAGCAAATTGCAGAAGGCAAAATGCCCGATCTGAATGCATTTACAATTGAATCGGCAATGAAAATGGTAGCAGGAACAGCAAGAAGCATGGGAATAACTATTAAAGGTAATTCTCCTTTTTAAAGTATCATTTCAGTGAGGATTTTAATAAAAAAAATTGTAAATACATTAATCTAAAGAAATGACACAGATAACAAAAAAAAGAAAAGAAGTTATAGCTAAGTACGATAAAAGCAAAGTATATTCACTAACCGAAGCAACATCTGTTGTAAAAAGTATTTCATATACAAAATTTGATGCGTCAGTAGATGTGGATGTAAGATTAGGTGTGGATCCTAGAAAAGCAAACCAAATGGTTAGAGGATCTATTACACTTCCTCACGGGACGGGAAAAACAATGAGAGTTCTTGTGCTTTGTACTCCTGATAAAGAAGAAGAAGCAAAGGCAGCCGGAGCCGATTTTGTTGGACTCGATGAATATGTTGATAAAATAAAAGGTGGTTGGACAGATGTGGATGTGGTTATTACCATGCCAAGTGTTATGCCTAAAGTAGGCGCATTAGGAAAAATTTTAGGTCCCAGAGGACTTATGCCTAATCCAAAAACAGGTACTGTTACTATGGAAGTTGGAAAAGCCGTTAAAGATGCAAAAGGTGGGAAAATTGATTTTAAAGTAGATAAATACGGTATAATTCATTCTCAGGTGGGTAAAGTATCTTTCGATTCGGAAAAATTAACTGAAAATGCAAGAGAACTTTTGCAAACTATATTTAAGTTAAAACCTGCTGCAGCAAAAGGTACTTATGTTAAAAGTATTTATATGTCGAGTTCAATGAGCCCTGGCATACAGATCGAACCAAAATCAATAGTTTTGTAAATCCTTAATAAGGATATAATTAGAAATAGACGAATTTAAATTTTATGAAAAAAGAAGAAAAAAATCAGATTATCGATTCTTTGGTTGAACAACTAAATACGAATAATAATTTTTATTTAACAGATACTTCAGGATTAAATGTAGAAATTACAAATAAACTTCGGAGACTTTGTTTTAAAAGAAATGTTAAATTATTAGTTGTTAAAAATACTTTACTGAAAAAAGCAATGGAAAGAACAAATAAAGATTTTGATTCTTTGTATGATTCTTTAGAAGGAGCTACATCCATTATGTTTTCAGATTCAGGGAATGTTCCTGCAAAATTGATAAAGGAATTTCGTAAAACTGCACCAAAACCTATTATTAAAGCAGCATTTGCGGAAGAATCATGTTTTGTTGGCGAAAACCTTTTAGAAGTATTGATAAACATCAAATCAAAGAAAGAACTTGTTGCCGACATAATTTATATGTTGCAATCACCTGCGAAAAATGTTATCAGCGCTTTACAATCAAGCAGCCATAAAATTGCAGGAATTGTAAAAACTTTATCAGAAAAGAATTAAAATTAAACTTAAATTAAACTAAACAGATTATTCATTTTAAAAACAATTTAAAAATCAAATACAATGGCAGACATCAAAGCTTTAGCAGAACAGTTAGTAAATCTAACAGTAAAAGAAGTAAACGAATTAGCAAAAATATTAAAAGAAGAATACGGTATTGAACCGGCAGCCGCAGCAACAGTTGTTGCAGCAGGTCCAGCAGCAGAAGCTTCAGTAGTTGAGGAAAAAACACAGTTTGATGTTATCCTTAAAGCAGCAGGTGCCTCTAAATTGGCAGTTGTAAAATTAGTGAAAGAATTAACCAGTCTCGGTTTAAAAGAAGCAAAAGAACTTGTTGACGCTGCTCCAAAAGCAGTAAAAGAAGGAATTACAAAAGACGAAGCTGAATCATTGAAAAAACAATTGGAAGAAGCAGGAGCAGAAGTTGAAGTTAAGTAATAAGCTGATAAATTAATAAGGTTAAGATTCCGGGTTTTCATTTGAAAACCTATTCCTTATTAAAAGTATATTATAGTTGTTTTATTTACTTATCATTAAAAATTCATATCCTTGACTTACAACAATAATATCCAGCGAATAAGTTTCGCGTCAACAATTAACCAGTTTGAATACCCCGATTTTCTTGATATTCAGTTAAAATCATTTCAGGATTTCTTTCAATTAGAAACAACATCTGAAAATCGCAAGAATGAAGGCTTATACAAAGTATTTGCTGAAAATTTTCCGATAACTGATGCAAGAAATAATTTCGTTCTTGAATTTTTGGATTATTATATTGATCCACCGAGGTATTCAATTGAAGAATGCGTTGAAAGAGGGCTAACACATAGTGTTCCTCTTAAAGCAAAACTTAAATTGTATTGTACAGATCCTGAACATGAGGATTTTGAAACCATCATCCAAGATGTGTATTTGGGTACAATACCTTATATGACTCCTAAAGGTACATTTGTAATAAATGGCGCTGAAAGAGTTGTCGTATCACAGTTGCATCGTTCTCCCGGAGTTTTCTTCGGTTCAAGCAGGCATGCTAACGGTTCAAGATTGTATTCCGCCAGAATAATTCCTTTTAAAGGATCATGGATGGAATTTGCAACTGACATTAACAATGTTATGTATGCGTATATTGACCGTAAAAAGAAATTACCTGTTACAACACTCCTTAGAGCGATAGGCTACGAAAGCGATAAAGATATCTTGGAAATATTTGGATTAGCTGATGAGATTAAAGTCAGCAAATCAGGTTTGAAAAAATACGTGGGAAGAAAACTTGCCGCAAGAGTTTTACGCTCCTGGATTGAAGATTTCGTTGATGAAGATACCGGCGAAGTTGTTTCAATTGAACGAACAGAAGTTATTATTGACAGAGAAACCATACTTGATAATAATAACATTGAACTGATTGTTGATGCTGGTACAAAAACAATTCTTATTCATAAAGAAGAGGGTGTAAATGTTGATTTTTCAATTATCTATAATACTCTTCAGAAAGATACAGCCAATTCTGAAAAAGAAGCTGTTGAATTTATTTATAGACAGCTAAGAAATGCAGATCCTCCAGATGAAGAAACAGCCAGAGGAATAATTGAAAAACTGTTTTTCTCTGATAAACGTTACGATCTTGGAGAAGTGGGTAGGTATCGTATAAACAAAAAACTGCAACTTGATATTCCTGCGGATGTTAAAGTACTAACCAAGCAAGATATTATCTCTATTATTAAATTTCTTATTGAACTTGTTAATTCAAAAGCTGAGGTTGATGATATTGACCATTTGAGTAACAGAAGAGTAAGAACTGTAGGCGAGCAACTATATGCTCAATTTGGCGTTGGACTTGCCCGTATGGCACGTACCATAAGAGAAAGAATGAATGTTAGAGATAATGAAGTTTTTATACCTACTGATCTTATCAATGCAAAAACACTATCATCTGTAATAAATTCTTTCTTTGGAACAAATCAACTTTCGCAATTTATGGATCAAACCAATCCACTTGCTGAGTTGACTCACAAAAGAAGAATGTCGGCTTTAGGACCGGGTGGTTTATCAAGAGAAAGAGCAGGTTTTGAGGTTCGAGATGTGCATTATACTCACTATGGTCGTTTATGTACTATTGAAACTCCCGAAGGACCTAATATCGGTCTTATTTCATCTCTTTGCGTTTATGCAAAAATTAATAATTTAGGATTTATTGAAACACCTTATCGTATTGTAAAAAATGGAAAGGTTGATTTCAAAGAAGCTCCTATTTATCTTAGCGCAGAAGAAGAAGAAAAGAAAATTATTGCTCAGGCAAATGCGCCATTACTTAAAGATGGTAGTTTTGAAAGTTCAAAAATTAAAGCGAGATTTCTTGCCGATTATCCAATAGTGGAACCGGAAAAAGTGGATTTAATGGATATTGCTCCAAATCAAATTGCTTCTATTGCAGCATCACTTATTCCTTTTCTTGAACATGATGATGCAAACAGAGCCCTTATGGGATCGAATATGATGCGTCAGGCTGTTCCATTAATTAAACCTGAAGCTCCAATTGTTGGTACAGGACTTGAAGCTACTGTAGCTAGGGATTCCAGAGTTTTGATTAGCGCTGAAGGTACAGGAATTGTCGAGTATGTTGATGCTAACGAAATTGTAGTAAGATATAGCAGGACAGAAGAAGAAAAACTTGTTAGTTTTGAGGATGATGTTAAATCATATAAGCTTCATAAATTTGCCAAAACAAATCAAAATACCTGTCTTAACCTTAATCCAATTGTTAGTAAGGGAGATAAAGTTAAAAAAGGACAATTGATATGTGAAGGATATGGTACACGTAATGGAGAACTAGCCCTTGGAAGAAATCTTACTGTTGCTTTCATGCCTTGGAAAGGATATAATTTTGAAGATGCTATTGTTATAAATGAAAAAGTTGTACGTGAAGACTGGTTTACTTCTCTTCATATTGATGAGTTTATTCTGGAAGTTAGAGATACTAAACGAGGAATTGAAGAATTAACCAATGATATTCCAAATGTTAGTGCCGAGGCAACTAAGGATCTTGACGAAAACGGTTTAATACGTATTGGCGCAGAAGTAGTGGAAGGAGATATATTAATAGGTAAAATTACTCCTAAAGGAGAAACAGACCCTACTCCTGAAGAAAAACTTCTCAGAGCAATTTTTGGTGATAAAGCCGGCGATGTGAAGGATGCATCACTTAAAGCTCCTCCTTCTTTACGCGGAATAGTAATTGGTAAAAAACTTTTCTCAAGAGTAATCAAAGACAGAAAAACCAAAACAAAAGAAAAAGCTTTACTATCCTCGTTAGAAGAGGAATATAACAAAACTGAACAAGAACTAAAATCTAAACTTGTTGACAAGTTAATTATTCTTGTTTCGGGTAAAACATCTCAAGGTGTATTTAATAACTATAAAGAAATAATTATTCCTAGAGGAGCAAAGTTTTCTCAGAAACTTCTTATGGGTGTTGATTACACATCAGTGAACCCAAATAAATGGACTACTGATAAAGAAAAGAACGAACTGATAAAAGAATTGCTTCATAACTATAATATCAAGTTAAAGGATTATCTAGGCGCCTATAACCGGAAGAAATTTTCGGCAACAGTAGGTGATGATCTTCCTAGTGGAATAGTTCAACTTGCAAAAGTTTTTGTAGCTAAAAAAAGGAAGCTTAAAGTGGGTGATAAAATGGCAGGACGCCATGGAAACAAAGGTATTGTTGCAAAAATAGTAAGAGATGAAGATATTCCTTTCCTTGAAGATGGTACTCCTGTTGATATAGTTCTTAATCCATTAGGTGTTCCTTCGCGTATGAACCTTGGTCAGATTTATGAAACCGTTCTTGCATGGGCTGGGAAAAAATTAGGCGCTACTTTTTCAACACCTATTTTTGATGGAGCTTCTATTGATGATATTAACGGATATCTTACAAAAGCAGGTTTACCTGAAAACGGTAAAGTATATCTCTACGACGGTGGAACAGGTGAACGTTTTGATCAGCAAGCAACCGTGGGAATTATTTATATGATGAAATTAGGGCACATGGTTGATGATAAAATGCATGCACGTTCTATAGGACCTTATTCTCTTATAACCCAACAGCCACTTGGCGGTAAAGCACAATTCGGCGGACAAAGATTCGGTGAAATGGAAGTTTGGGCTCTTGAAGCATTCGGAGCTGCAAATATTTTACAGGAAGTTCTTACTGTCAAATCCGATGATGTGGTAGGAAGAGCCAAAGCTTATGAATCTATTGTAAAAGGCGAATCAATGCCTACTCCAGGAGTTCCTGAATCATTTAATGTATTGGTTCATGAGTTACGAGGATTAGGTTTGAGCATTACTTTCGAATAGTAAATATAAGTAGAAAGTTTATAAAGTAGAAAGTTATAAAGTAAAAACCATCAATACTTTACAAACTTTACAACTTTATAAACTTTACAAACTTTACAACTTTACAAACATTTCAACTTTATAAACTTTACACTCACTATATATGGCTTTCAGAAAAGAAAACAACGTCAAAAGCAGTTTCTCCAAAATAACGATCGGTCTGGCTTCACCCGAAGCAATTCTTGAACGTTCAAGTGGCGAAGTATTGAAACCTGAAACAATCAATTACAGAACATATAAACCCGAACGTGACGGTTTATTTTGTGAAAGAATTTTTGGACCAGTAAAA
>JAAXXA010000467.1 GCA_013334735.1 Bacteroidota bacterium | reverse complement strand
TTTGGCTGGTACTCCAGCCAAAACCCGACTACAGCAAATTCCTTTACAAGTGATGGCACTGGAGCAGGTAATTTCACAAGTAGTATTACAGGATTAACAGGCAGTACAACTTATTATGTAAAAGCTTATGCTACAAATATTGCAGGAACATCTTATGGCAGTCAGGTAAATTTTTTAACAAATCCTCCTGTATCACCAACAGTTACAACAACAACTACAAGCAGTTTAACATACAATACTGCAATTAGTGGGGGTAATGTTATCTCAGACGGAGGGGCAACTATAACTATGCGGGGAGTATGCTGGAGTACCGGCCAAAACCCTACTACAGCAAATTCCTTTACAAGTGATGGCACTGGAACAGGCAGTTTTGTAAGCAGTATTACAGGATTAACGGGCAGTACAACTTATTATGTAAGAGCGTATGCAACAAACAGTGCAGGAACATCGTATGGGAATCAGGTAAATTTTACAACAAATCCTCCGATATTGCCGACAGTTACAACTACATCTGTAAGCAGTATAACATACAATTCAGCAACAAGTGGCGGTAATGTAACTTCCGATGGAGGCGCAACAGTAACAGTTCGTGGTGTATGCTGGAGCACTTCTCAAAATCCTTTAACAACAGGTGCTCATACTTCTGAGGGAACGGGAGCGGGAAGCTTTACAAGCAGCCTGACAGGTCTTGCAGTAGGTAGTACTTATTACGTTAGAGCTTATGCAACAAATATTACAGGAACAAGTTATGGTAATCAAGTAAATTTTACAATAGGAGTAGGCGTAAGCTACCAAGGTGGTATTATTGCATATATACTTCAATCCGGCGATCCGGGTTATATAGCTGGACAAACACACGGATTAATAGCAGCTCCAAGCGACCAAGGTTATACAGAATGGGGATGCGACGGAACACCAATAACAGGCGCAGATGGGACAGCATTAGGAACAGGCAATCAAAACACGATAGACATCATGGCCGGATGTTCAACAGCAGGAATAGCAGCAAGACTATGTGGCGATTTGGTTTTGGGTGGTTATAGCGATTGGTATTTACCCAGCCATGATGAATTGTATAAACTTTACTATAATAAAGCTGCAATTGGTGGTTTTGCATCTAATTATTGGTCTTCAACTGAAGGCAGTAGTGGTACAGCATGGCTTCTGAACATCAACGATGGTGGTCAAGGCTACCTCAATAAGTTTTTAAGTTCAGGAGTTCGTGCTATTCGATCTTTTTAAACAGAATAAAAATATTTACGATAGCATCTCTTTTGCTTTTTTTACTCCTTCAACCAACACATCCACTTCTTCAAAAGTATTATATAAAGCGAAGGAAGCCCTTACTGTACCCGGAATTTTATAAAAATCCATTATAGGTTGCGTACAATGATGTCCTGTTCTTACTGCAATTCCAAGTTTATCTAATATTATTCCCATATCCGAAGGGTGTATATTTCCTACAAGAAAAGAAATAACAGCGGCTTTTTCTTTTGCAGTACCTATCATGCGGAAGTTTTTTATTTCGGAAAGTTTTTTTGTTGCATATTTTAGTAATTCGGTTTCATGCAATTTTATATTTTCCATTCCCAGATCTTCAAGATATTTAATGGCAGCAGCTAAAGCAAGTCCATCGCCAACATTAGGTGTTCCTGCTTCAAACTTAAAAGGCAATTCATTATAAGTGGTTTTTTCAAATGTTACGTTTTTTATCATTTCACCGCCCCCCTGATACGGAGGAAGTTCTTCAAGCATTTTCTCTTTACCGTACAGGACGCCAACTCCCATAGGCGCATACATTTTGTGTCCTGAAAAACAATAAAAATCGCAATCCAGTTCCTGTACGTCAATTTTTAAATGTGGTACAGCCTGCGCGCCATCTAACAAAACGGGTATATTATGTTTGTGAGCTATTTCAATAATTTTTTTAACCGGATTTATTGTTCCCAGAGCATTCGAAATATGAGTGATGGCAACAAGTTTAGTCTTTTCGGTAATAAGCTTTTCGAGGTCTTCAATTATTAGTTCTCCATTTTCATTAAAAGGAATAATTTTCAGAAAGGCTTGTTTTTCCTCGCATGCAAGCTGCCAGGGAACAATGTTGGAGTGATGTTCCATTCCCGAAATAATTATTTCATCACCTTTTTTTAAAAACTTTTTTCCGAACGAAGAAGCAACCAGGTTAATAGATTCAGTAGCTCCGCGTGTAAAAATAATTTCGTGTGAATATGCGGCATTAATGAATTTCTGTACACATATTCTTGCTTCTTCATAAGCTACAGTTGCCTGCTGACTAAGATAGTGTACCCCGCGATGAATATTGCTGTTCTGCTTATTGTAATATTCCAATAAAGTGTCGATAACAACTTTTGGCTTTTGAGTGGTAGCGGCATTATCAAGATACACCAAAGGTTTTTTGTAAACTAATTGGTGAAGAGCCGGAAAATCGTTACGGATATTATTTATATCAAGCATAATTTAATTACGAATTACGAATTTAAAATTACGAATTTAAAATTATGAATTAAAAATTATGAATTAAAAAACATGTTACATAATTCGTAATTGCACATTCGTAATTATTACAAAAACGATAATTTACAGAGAAAGTCTATTTAACCTATCCATAATTTAACCTGATCTAAAGTAGGCGGCGCTATCTCCATTTTCAGCTTTTTCCTGAGTCCGCATAAATCGTTAAACAGCTTGTTAGGATTAGCCGCTTTAAGAGCCTCAGCATTTGTATAACCGGCTTTAATAATAGCGGGTATCCATTCGGGAGACACTCCCATCGTAGCAAATTCATCATCAGAAGCCATTACAGCTTTCTTTTCGGGACGCATCTGAGGAAAAAATAATACATCCTGAATAGATACTGAATTTGTCATAATCATAGCAAGTCTGTCAATGCCAATTCCAAGCCCTGCTGTAGGCGGCATACCATACTCAATAGCGCGTAAAAAATCTTCATCAAGTACCATTGCTTCTTCATCACCTCTTTTGCCAAGTTCAAGCTGAGCTTCAAAACGATTTCGCTGATCAATAGGATCATTCAGCTCCGAAAATGCATTACAGATTTCTTTACCATTGCAAATTGCTTCAAAACGCTCTACTAATCCTTCCTTACTGCGATGCTTCTTTGCCAGAGGCGACATTTCAACCGGATAATCAGTAATAAAAGTAGGTTGAATAAAAACAGGTTCACATTTTTCACCAAAAATAGAATCAATCAGTTTGCCGCGCCCCATAGAATCATCAATTTTTACAGCAAGTTTGCAAGCGGTTTCACGTAATT
>JAAXXA010000466.1 GCA_013334735.1 Bacteroidota bacterium | reverse complement strand
CACTGGAGCCACCGGTAAGATTAACCGCAAATAATAATCTAAGTATATATGAACCGGCATAAACTCCATTTATTTGCTTTATATTCCAATCCACTGTACCACTTGTGCTACAAGATACATTAGATGCAGAACCTCCGAACATTACAGCTTCAATTTTCCAGACTTTATCGGCGGGTACTGTGTAAGTTACTGTACCTCCAAGCGTAGCAGATGTTTGCAGCATAAGCACCTGGCTGAATTTAAGATCATAGTTTTGGGTGTAACAATTACAGCAAAAAATTATAAGTGTACCGATTAAAACGAGAACATGTTTCATTTTATAATTATTTTAATTTGTTATTTTTTTTACCATCCATCGCAGGTGAAGCAATGAGTACCTTTGCTATTGCTTGATGCCATAAGCATAACCCACTTACTTCCATCCCAGTAATAAAAACCGGGAGAAACATTATTAACTGTAGATGTATTATACACAAGCAAACCTGTTGCAACACCCGAAGTAATAGGCGCTTTAGATGTTGTTTGAGTTAATGCAATACGGGGGATAAGCAGTCCGTGATTAGCAGAAGAAACATCTAAAATTGCAGAACTATCAGGAGAATTGCCCGTGTTGTTGATAGCTATACCTTGTTGAGCATGGCTTTTGGCACAAATTACAAATGTCAAAAGACAAAATATAAATGTGATTTTAATCCTTATCATATTATTTAAATTTTATGATATTTTAGTTCAAAAACATAATTTAAATGAAAGATTATATGCACTTCTTCATTTAATTTTATGATACTTAATATTCAAAATGTATTAAAATATTAAATGTTCGTTGGCAAAAATACACAAATTTTGTTTTGTTTCGTTAAAATTTTTATTATTAGTCTTTCGCATCTCGCAAAATAAAACATCCTCTCCTTTCAAATTATTTTTATAGTTTTACCTTTCAAAAAAATAAAAAAATTATGTCAGAACAAATTCAAGAAACAAAATTATTGCCCGAAAACGCTTACCGCGAATTAAAAGAGGGTGAAGAGTATAAACCTGTAATGCCCGCTAGTCAGCTATTTCCGGAGGTTACCTTTTGGTCGGTGGGAATGGGATTATTAATGGCGTTAATATTTTCTGCCGCTGCAGCATATTCAGGATTAAAGATAGGACAGGTGTTTGAAGCCGCAATTCCAATTTCAATTATTGCTGTGGGAGCTTCTGCTGCAGCCAAGAAAAAAAATGCTCTTGGTCAGAATGTAATTATCCAGTCTATAGGCGCATGTTCGGGCGTTATCGTTGCCGGCGCCGTGTTTACTATTCCCGGTTTATATATTTTACAGTCTAAATATCCCGAAATTCAAGTTGATTTCTGGCAAATATTTTTTTCATCATTACTTGGAGGTTTTCTGGGTATATTATTCCTTATCCCTTTCCGCAAATATTTTGTAAAGGATATGCATGGTAAACTTCCTTTTCCTGAAGCAACAGCAACTACAGAAATACTTATGACAGGTGAAAAAGGTGGAAGTGCGGCAAAAATTCTTATTATTAGTGGTTTAATAGGGGGTATTTATGATATTTGTGCTATTTATTTTAAATTATGGAGTGAAAAATTTACAAGCAACATTATTCCTGTCGGAGAAATGCTCGCCACTAAATTTAAAATGCTATTTCAATTTAGTGGAAGTGCAATGATTTTTAGTTTTGGTTATCTTATAGGACTAAGATATGCATTAATTATTGGAGTTGGTTCTTTATTAGCTTGGTTTGTTTTGATTCCTTTGGTAAATGAAATCGGAAATATAACTGCTATATTAGGAGGAGGAATCAATCCATTTGAAGCCATGCCTGCCGGACTTATTTTTAAGGATTATGTTCGTTTTATTGGAATAGGTGCTATTGCAATGGCAGGAATTATCGGAATAATAAAATCTTCCGGTGTTATTGTAGGCGCATTTAAGCTGGCATTTGGTATAGGTGGTAAAAGTCAGGCAGAAGTAAAAGTTGAAAGGACGCAAAAAGACCTAAAAATGTCGTTTGTAATGCTCCTGATACTTTTTACATTAATTGCAGTATTTTTATTTCTTCTTTTCGGAGTTCATATTACCTTAGTACAAGCAATAGTAGCGCTTTTAACAATACTCGTTATTTCATTTCTATTTACAACAGTTGCTGCAAATGCAATTGCAATAGTAGGTTCAAACCCGGTTTCGGGGATGACACTGATGACATTAATTCTTTCGTCGGTAGTGCTTGTTTCTGTGGGGCTGAAAGGTTGGCAGGGAATGGTTAGTTCGCTTATAATCGGAGGTATTGTTTGTACAGCTTTATCAATGGCAGGAGGATTTATCACCGACCTTAAAGTTGGGTACTGGTTAGGTACAACACCTGTAAAGCAGCAATCATTCAAATTTTTAGGAACGCTTGTTTCTGCCGCTACAGTAGGAGTTGTAATTTTTGTATTTAGTAAAGTATTTGGATTTGTTCAATCTGCCGAACATCCTGATCCTATGATGGCACCGCAGGCTAATGCCATGGCTGCTATTATTGAACCTTTGATGTCTGGAGGTGGAGCAAAATGGGTTTTGTTAAGTATTGGAGCTGTTATCTCTGTTTTAATGAATTGGTTAGGGATTGCTCCACTTGCATTTGCACTCGGGATGTATCTTCCTCTTGATATAAATGCTCCTCTTATTGTTGGAGGTTTGCTCAATTACTGGTTTACAAAAAGTTCTAAAAACGAAAAACTTGCTAATGCTCGAGTACAAAGAGGTATATTGATGTCATCAGGATTAGTTGCAGGAGCTGCTTTATTTGGTGCTATTGGTGCTTTTGTTATTTGGGGTACTGACAATAAAGAAATTTTAAATTTTAATCTCTGGACAAATCCCGAATCAGTTGGTGCTCAGGTAACGGCAATAGTTGCATTTATAGGGCTTATAAGTTATTTTGTTTGGGAATCATTCAGAGCTAAAGAAGATGATTAACAAATTAACCACAGAGCACACAGAGTACAAGGGAGTAGGAAATATTAAAAAAAGTCTAAAATTAAATCACAGAGAGCACAGAGAAAATATTGATCAATTACATTATTTACATATATTAACTCTTTGCTCCCAGTATATTCTGTGGTTAAATAATAAAATATGAAAAAACTTTTTTTATTTTTTGTTTTATTTTTTATATCGTATATAAATAATTATTCTCAAAATATAATTACTCCTGTAAATTTTGCATTAAGCCCTGGATGTAACATATCTAAACTTAAAAACGATTCGAGTGAAACAACAAATGTTTTTTATCCTCTTATTGGG
>JAAXXA010000465.1 GCA_013334735.1 Bacteroidota bacterium | reverse complement strand
AGATACCTATTATAAAGATACAAACTCCATTAATACGAAAGACAGAAAAGATTTAGTTATTCATTTAGGTAAGACCACCGACAGTGAAGTTGGAGTAATCATAGAAGCCAAACGACCTACAAACATTAATGAAATGGTTTCGGCTGAAAACCCAAACAAAAAAGCGTTACACGAATTAATACTTTACTACTTAGACGAGAGAAACAATGTTGGGAACAACCAATTGAAGCAACTTGTAATAACTAATGTAAACGAGTGGTATATATTTGATGCAAATTATTTTGACAAACATATTTACCGCAACAATCAAATAAAAAAACTATACGAAACAAAAATAAACGATAAAAAAGATAATCCGTTTTTTTATGAAGAAATTGCAAAAATTATTCAAACTATAGATATAGAAATTCCATGTGTTTACTTCGATATTAGAGAATACGATACCATTTTACGCAACACAAAAAAAGAAGATGACAGGGAGTTAAGCGCTTTATTAAAAATTCTTTCGCCACAGCATCTGTTAAAAATTGCAACGACAAGTGACAGTAACTCACTTAACGAAAGATTTTACAAGGAATTGCTTCATATTATCGGACTTGAAGAAGCAAGAGAAGGAACTAAAAATATTATCAGAAGAAAAAAAGAAAATCGCGATAAAGTTTCGTTAATTGAACTTACTATTGATGCTATTGAAACAGAGGACACTTTACACCGCATTCCTGACCAAAGCATTTACGGAGAAACTAAAGAAGAACGGATTTTTAATGTATCATTAGAGCTTTGCATCACCTGGATAAACAGAATATTATTTCTTAAATTATTAGAAGGACAATTAATAACTTATCATCAGGGCAATAAAGAATACCGTTTCTTAAACACCGAAACAATAAGCGACTTTGATGAACTGTTTAAACTTTTCCATAAAGTTTTAGCTGTTAACCTAAAAGACAGAACTGATGCCATAAAGAGCAAATACAGCAGAGTTCCTTACTTAAACAGTTCGCTTTTTGAAATCAGCGAATTGGAAGATCATACTACTAAAATTAATTCGCTTGACAATTCAGGACAACTTGAATTAATCAATACAACTATTTTAAAAGATACCCAAAAGAAGATAAACAAGTTGCCTACTCTTGATTATCTTTTTAAATTTTTAGATGCTTACGACTTTGCAAGCGAAGGGACAGAGGATGTTCAGGAAGATTATAAAACCATTATTACCGCTTCCGTATTAGGTAAAGTGTTTGAAAAAATAAACGGTTACAAAGACGGTTCAATTTTTACACCTGCATTTATTACAATGTATATGTGCAAACAGTCAATCCGCTTGGCTGTGGTAGAAAAATTTAACGAAGCATTGTCGGGTAAAGGGAAAACTTTGTTTGATAAATTTGAAGATGTAAAAAACTACACTTCCCGCATATTCAAAACACAAGAGATTTTAAAAGTTAACGAAATAATTAACTCGCTTCGCATTTGCGATCCGGCAGTAGGAAGCGGGCATTTTTTAGTTTCATCGCTAAATGAAATTATTAGTATAAAAGCCGACTTGGGAATACTTGCAGATGAAAAAGGCAACAGCATTAGCGGCTATGAAATTGAAATAGTAAATGATGAGCTGATTATTACCGACCCGAAAAGCAATATTTTAGAATACAAATTGCAAAACGGAAAACCAATAAATAAAGAAATTCAACATTTGCAAAAAACACTTTTTCACGAGAAACAAAACATTATAGAGAATTGTTTGTTTGGTGTTGATATTAATCCAAATTCAGTAAAAATTTGCCGTTTGCGTTTGTGGATTGAACTTTTAAAAAACGCTTATTATAAGGAGGAAACAAACTTTTTGGAATTGGAAACACTTCCTAATATTGACATCAATATAAAATGCGGAAATAGTTTGTTGAGCCGCTTTGCTTTGTATGAAGATTTGAGTAAGTCGCTAAAAAGCATTAAATATGATGTGAAGGCATATAGAGGCTTTGTGAGCGATTACAAAAATGAAAAAAATCGCGATGTAAAAAGAGGTTTGCAAAAAATAATAAATACAATAAAAAACGATATCAGAACAGAAATTAATAAAAATAGCAAGGAATATAAAAAGCTTCTGGAGCTGCATTATGAACACAACCTATTGGTTGCTCCGGAAATCTTTAAAGAAGATCAGACGGATTACGGTAATAAAAATTTTAAAAAAGAGAACTCTGCACGAATAAAAAAACTTGCAGATGAAATAAACAGACGTACAAAAAAAATTCAGGAAATAGAAAATAATATAATTTACAAAAGTGCTTTTGAATGGCGTTTTGAATTTCCTGAAGTACTTAACAATAAAGGGGAATTTGAAGGATTTGATTTAATAATTGGAAATCCGCCTTACATAAAAGAATATGAAAATCGTAATGCTTTTAATGGATTGAGAAACAAAGAATGTTATCAAGGCAAAATGGATATTTGGTATTTGTTTGGCGATTTAGGTTTGAAACTTTTAAAACCAAATTACAATTTATGCTACATTGCTACTAATAACTGGGTTACTAACGCTGGGGCTTCCAATTTTAGAAATATTGTAATTAAAAACAGCCAAATGATTAATCTTACTGACTTTGGAGCATATATGATTTTTGAAAACGCATCAATCCAAACAATGATTATGCTTTTAAAGAACAACAGCGAAAACAACAATTATACTTTTGATTATAGAAGATTACAAGGTGAAAAACTTTTACAAGAAAATGTATTGAATTTACTTGATGGAATTCAGACCGAAAAATCAGTTTTACTTTTTCCAACTATTTGCAAAGAAAACTTATTTGACAAAACGCTTACATTTAACACCGATGAAAATTCAAACTTGCTTAATAAAATTAAAGGGAAGCAAAATTTTATTATTCGTGAAAAAGCAAACAAAAAACTTAAAATTAAATCAGAATTAGGTCAAGGAATTGTCGCTCCTCAAGATTTTGTAAATAAGACAACAGCTGAAATACTAAATAATAATTTTAAAAACGGAAACGGCATATTTGTTTTATCACAAGAAGAATTTGAAAGCAAAAAATTCTTATCTAAAGAAAAAGAAATTATTAAACCATATTTTACCACTGACCAACTTCAAAAGTATTATGGATGCGAGGAAAATATTTACTGGATTCTTTACACCAAATCGGACATAAATAAACCCGACAAGAAAACAAAAAAAGTCCCATTAGATAATTATCCAAAAATTAAACAGCATTTAGACAATTTTAAAAGCGTTATTACATCTGACTTTGCTCCTTACGGGCTTCATAGAGCAAG
>JAAXXA010000464.1 GCA_013334735.1 Bacteroidota bacterium | reverse complement strand
CAACTCTGAGAATCTGAGAATTATTACCTATTATTCTGAATTTTGTAGTTGTAATTCGGTTTTTGCTTTTAACAATTCCTTTTGCCGTAAGTTTTTGTTTTTCCAAAAGTTGATTAAATAAATCTCCTTTGGGTTCATCGCCAATAACAGAGCATAATATAGTAGTGGCTCCAAGCGAATTAAGGTTCAAGGCAACGTTCGCCGCACCTCCAAGCCGGTTTTCACGTTTGTTAACGGCAACAATAGGAACAGGAGCTTCGGGAGATATTCTATCAACCTTTCCCCATAAATAGGAATCCACCATAACATCGCCTATTACCAATGCTTTCAACGAGTTGAATTTTTCAAAAATATCTTTTATTTGTGAGTTTGTCAGTAACATTTTCATAAATTATAAAAGCAAAAATATATAAATTTCTTTATTTGAGGCATAAACATGTTATTTGCTTACAAAAAAAGCCTGATAGATATTTACCAGGCTCTTTTAAAATTTCATTAATATAATTACTGATGATGAGGGCATTTAGTTTTACAATCAGCGGGGTTGCAATTCTTAGGATTGCATGATTTCATATCTTTTCCCATTATCATTTTCTTTTCAATACAAACCTTTCCTGAATCGTTACCTTCAAATGAAGTAAATGCATCAGAACAGCATCTTTTATGTTTGTTAAAAGAAAATTCTTTGTTAAGATGTATTTCTTGTTTACAACTATATGCGCATCTTACAGCTTTTCTCATACCCCAAAATACTCCAAATACAATAATTAAAATAGCAACAAAAGCCATTATGCTTCCGTAAATAGTAAAACACTTTTTTTTATCAACCAGACCTAACATAAGTAAAATAAATCCTGAAATCAGAAGTGTAATTGACACAACTGCTGCTAAATACATTAAACAAAACATGTGCATAAATTTAATTATTAGGTTAATAATTTATTATAATTGGCTCAAAAGTAAGTATTTATTATTTAATGGCAAAATAAATTTTTAAAATGCATTATTCACAAAATTTATATTCAGGGCTAAAGCCCTCTAATACCATTGGTTTTAATAACCACGCCCTTAAGGGCGTGGTTAAGCTAAAACACAGACTACATGGACTTTAGTCCCTTTTGTGAATTTATCAGGTTAAATATAATATTTTTTGTTTAGTACAAATCAGCTAAAGCAGTTTTTATTCTGGTAACAGCTTCTGTTAATAATTCTTTGGAGGTAGCATAAGAAAAGCGAATACAATTGGGGTCTCCGAAAGCATTTCCCGGAACAATAGCTACATAAACTTTATTCAGAATATAATTACATAAATCGGGAGCATTGTTAACAGTAACCTTACCATCGGTTTTTCCAAAATAGTATGAGAAATCAGGAAAAACATAAAAAGCTCCTTGCGGTACATTGGTTTTTACTCCGGGTATTTCGTTAAGTAATTTAACAAGTAAATCTCTTCTTTCATGAAATGCTCTTAGCATAATATTAACGCTCGAAAGATCGCCTGTAAGCGCTGCAAGAGCAGCCTTTTGAGAGATTGAACTTGCGCCCGAGGTAATTTGTCCCTGCAATTTATTACAGGCATCGGCAATTTCGGGAGATGCAGCCATATACCCTATTCTCCAGCCTGTCATTGCAAAACTTTTGGAAACACCGTTAACAACTATTATCCTGCTGCGGATATTTTCAAACTGAGCTATACTCTCGTGAATGCCATCGAATATGATATGTTCATAAATTTCATCAGACAAGATATAAACATGATCGTGCAACGCGAAAACGTCAGCAAGTGCTTTTAATTCCTGTTTTGTGTAAACAGAACCTGTAGGATTACAAGGAGAACTGAAAATAAAAAGTTTGGTAGCAGGAGTTATAGCTTTTTCGAGCTGTGCGGGAGTTATTTTGAAATCGTGTTCAATTCCCGCGGTAACATAAATTGGTTTAGCATCTGCCAGTTTTATAATTTCTTTGTAAGAAACCCAGTATGGAGCAGGGATAATTACTTCATCACCTGAATTGAGTAAACTCATAACTACGTTTGCTATTGATTGTTTTGCCCCGGTTGAAACAATTATTTGTTCCGGTTTAAATTCAAGATTATTTTCATTTTTGAATTTTCGACAAATTGCTTCGCGTAATTCGGGAAAACCATTTACAGGCGGATAATATGTGAAATTTTGGTCTATGGCGTCTTTAGCTGCCTGTTTAATATGTTCGGGAGTATTAAAATCGGGTTCTCCCAAACTCAGGCTAATAACATCCAAACCCTGAGCTTTAAGTTGTCTGCTCATCCTTGCCATAGCTAAGGTTTCTGATTCCGAAAGATTATTTATTCTTTCGGAAATAATATTCATGGTTGTTTTTAAATCTTTATTTTGCATTTGTCAAAAAAGTTTTTAAAATTTAGTTCTATGTTTTTGTAGAATAAAATCATTTTTTTGTATTCAGAAGCTGTCTTGAAATTTCGCGCAAACTAGACCACCTATTCGGCAGCAAAAGTGCCACCAAAACTGAAAGTTCCATTGAAGATATTTCTCTGTTATTTTTTAGATTACAAATATAGTTTATTTTTATAGTTTACTGATTTTAATCTGTTTTTTTCTTTAATTTTTTTCATAAAGACTCTCCTGAAAGTTCTAACCTACGAGCATCGTGGATTATTCTATCCATTATAGAATCAGCTATTGTTTTTTGTTGAGTTTGACACCTTTGCTACTGTCTCCCCTCTAAAACCCCTGTAAAACTAACAAAGTTGTTTTGAAATTTAAAAATATGCAGTGCGAAACTTGATTTGCTATTTGTCAGGTATTAAGCAAGATAGACTTCTGAGGTGTAGTACTCAGGAAAAATAATATATTTAACAACTTAATTAGGTTTTATTTTCATATCTTTACATTTACATTTAATAAATATACGATGAAAAATAAAATAAGAACATTGTTAAAGATAAAAACAGCGACTTATTTGATTATCCTTATTGGATTAATTGTTTTTAATTTAATTAATTCTAATATAGAAGCCCAGACTATGAAAGTATTAGTTGTTGCTGGTGGTGGTGGCGGTGGTGGTGGTGGATATAATGGTGGTGGTGGCGGAGCTGGTGGATTTTTGTATGAAGCATCTCATGCTATTACAGCACAGACATATAGTATTATTGTTGGAAGTGGCGGAGCTGGCTCTTCAAACACAAATAGTAAAGGTACTAATGGTTCTAATTCTATTTTTGATTCAATGACAGCTTTTGGAGGTGGTGGTGGTGGCTCCGAGGGTACTGCAACTGG
>JAAXXA010000463.1 GCA_013334735.1 Bacteroidota bacterium | reverse complement strand
TAGATGCAGTAGCTCTAAATCAATCAAACGAACTTGCTGATATGTTAGGTCCTTTTGATACGATGCATTTAAATATTAATCATTTAATGGATGAAATTAATAATAAAATTGGTATTTTATCTTCAATAAGTTTAGCAAAAGATTCTATTGAAGAAACAGTTAATTTAAGTACTATTCCTTGCGCAGAAATAAATACATCTAATGAATTAATAAACTATTTAATGGTTTTATACAAGGGTATTACACAAGTACGTAATGCTCAAGTTACTTTAATGGCTCCAACTGGTACAATAAGTTTTATGATGGATTGTGAGACAACAGGAATTGAACCTATTTTATCTTTTGTAACTTATAAAAGTTTAGTAGGTGGTGGTTCATTAAAATTAACTATTCCATCTTTTACTAATGTCGTTAAAGAATTAGGTTATGATATACATGAAATTCCAGCGGATCTTGATAAATGGATTAATACTTTAAAAGAAAATGAAAAAAAGCTTTTTGCTACTTCATTGTCTAATACTAATCCTATTTCACCGGAATCTCATATTGATATGATGTCAGAAATGCAACCATTTTTAAGTGGTGCTATTTCTAAGACAGTTAATATGCCTAATAATTCTACTGTAGAAGATGTATATGAAACATATTTTAATGCTTGGGAAAGCAAATTAAAATCCATTGCCATTTATCGCAATGGATGCAAAGATAGCCAACCCTTAAATTTGACACAAAAAGAAGATGTTATAATACAACAACCGGCAAGATTAAGATTACCAGATACTAGAGATGGTGTTATACATAAATTTACTATAGCCGGACATGACGGGTATCTCATAATTGGTGAATTTGATGATGGCAAACCCGGTGAATTGTTTATTGAAGTTTCCAAAGAGGGTTCAACAATATCCGGATTAACAGATTCTATAGCTATAATGATTTCATTATTATTACAACATAGAGTGGATTTATCCATAATAGTTAATAAATTAAAGTTTACTAAGTTTGATCCTGCGGGTATAACCAATAATCCTGACATTCGTTTTGCCACAAGTATCATGGATTATATTGCTAAGTTCTTAGAATTAAGGTACTTAGCTATAGATAATATTCAGGTCAAAAAAGAGGACATAATATCTATAAATCCTTCTATTGAAGATCATGTAGATTTATGTGATAACTGTGGATCTTTATTAGTACAGGCCGGTTCTTGTAAAAGTTGTAAGGTTTGTGGATTAACAACCGGATGTAGTTAAATTTTACTCCTAATGGTTGATGACAACTGGGATAGTACTTTCTATCCCTTTTGTCGTTTTAATCCAACCTACCCCTATAGATGGAAGAAAAACAAGTATTTTTAAGGATAGACTAAATGAAACAATCTAAATCTTTGATGTTTGTACCTAAAATTAAAACAAATGGTTATTATTTTTATAACCAGATGTCAGAAGAAACTAAAAAGTTTTTTAAAGGACCTTATAAAAAGCATTATAGATATACCGCATTCTTTTATGAATTAAAAAGAGAATGGGAAAATATGGAATTATTTATTAAAGAAATAACTCGTCCATATCCACATTCTCCTATATGGACAAAAGCTATAATGGGATGTAATGATGAAGAAATTGTCAATAATATAAATGATTCATCTTTTATACAAAAATTAAAAGCTTTTGATTTACAGCAAATACAACATCAAAAGACTGTTAAATGGTCAGAAATACAACATACAATATAAAGGAATTATAAATGGTTACTTTTAAAGAAAATTTTGAAGCCAAATTTAAAGTTGGCGATAAAATAACGTTGTCTTATTGGCGCGATGATGAATATGTAGAAATTATTGCTATAGGAAAAAAAGTATTTTTTGCTGTTAATCAACTTGGCGATGAAGATATGAAAAACTTTTCTCATGAATGGAAACATTATTATATGCAAACTCCAATAGTTAAAGCATGTCTTTGGGAAATTGTTTACAAAGATAGTAATGGACAAATTTTTATTGGTAGACCTCAATATGCGTTAACTCATACAGCATTAATTAAGGAATATGAGAAATTCTTTATTTTAAAGGTTACTAATATTTATCCAGAATTTTATAGGATAGTAAAAAATGAAAAAATTGATACCAATACAAATTGATTTTGGTAAATGGCTTCTAAATGAGATTGAAAATGGAACATATAATGAAGATTATGGTACTATTGTTGCGTTTTTAACTGGTCATACTTTTAATGTTGTAAAACGTATTAAGACATTAAAAGATATTAAGCGTTGTAATAACGATTTCTTATTTAAAGATGAAGTTTTAAATCATCAGCATTTTGAATGGATTCCATTTGAAAAAGATGATTTTATTTTGAATATGAAAAAATTAAGTAATGCTACAAAAATTCAGTGGATATATACAAAACAAGCTAAAGAAATAAATGCATGTAAAGGATGTAAAATGTGTAAGAATAATTTTATATCTATAAGGTCAAAGAAATGAAATGTTTTTATCATAAAGCTGATTTAGATGGTATATCTTCCGCGGCATATGTTAACATGATGTATCCCAATTGTGAATTAATTGGTGTAGATTATGGCGAAGATTATAGTAAAATTTTAGGTTCTATAGACATAGATGAACGTGTATGGGTTGTAGATTTTACATTTGAACCTATAAAAATCATGCAATCAATTGCTAAAAAAGGTGATTTATTTTGGTTTGATCATCATTTAAGTTCAATAGAATATGCAAAAGAATTAAAAGCATCCTTCCAGGGCTCTATAGGTAAAGCTGATAATAAACAATCAACTATTGCTTTATTATATGATTATTTTAAGATTGGTCGTTATTCTACACCAAATCTTCCTACGATAGAAATGATTAGTTTATTTGATACATGGCAATGGAAAGAACATCAAAATGCTGATTTAATTCATGCTTTTAATGTAGGTGCAATGAATATCTTAAGTTTAGATCCAGAAGATAGAGCTAAATGGCGTTCATTGTTTCAACATCCAATTGGTGTAGAAGGTTTGGATTTAATACAACAATGTATTAAAACAGGATATATTCTTATTGAATATTTAAAACAAAATAATGAACAAAATATGTCTCATAGTTCATTTAATTTTAAATATAAACAATATCAATTTCTTTGTTTAAATACTGCTTTAAAAGGTAGTTTACAATTTGAATCCAAATGGAATCCTGAAATACATGATGCAATGATAGCCTTTTATTATTTAAATAATAAATGGAGATATTCTATGTATACCGATAAACCAAATGTGGATATATTAAAAATTGCCACCTATTTTGGTGGTGGTGG
>JAAXXA010000462.1 GCA_013334735.1 Bacteroidota bacterium | reverse complement strand
ATTTTTAGCTTCCTAAAGTTGCAACCATTATTGCTTTTATAGTATGAAGACGGTTTTCGGCTTCATCAAACACTAATGACATTTGAGATTCAAAAATGTCTTCGGTAACTTCTACTCCATCAAGTCCGTATTTTTTAAATATTTCTTCGCCAACAGTAGTTTCCCTGTTGTGAAATGCAGGAAGGCAGTGCATGAATTTTACATCCGGGTTAGCGGTTTTTTTAACCATATCCGAATTAACCTGATAAGGTTTGAGTAATTTTATTCTCTTATCCCAGATTTCAGAAGGTTCGCCCATTGATACCCATACGTCAGTATAAATAAAATCAACACCTTTAACGCCTTCTTCAACATTTTCCGTTAATGTTATTTTAGCTCCGGTTTGCAAAGCAATTTCATTACATTGCTTAACAAGTTTTTCGTCAGGCCAGCATTCTTTTGGGGCAGTAGCTCTGAAATCCATGCCCATTTTTGCAGCCCCTACCATTAAGGAATTGCCAACATTATTGTGAGCATCGCCCACAAAAGTAAAAGCAATTTTATTTAAAGGTTTGTCGCAATGTTCTATCATAGTAAGAAAATCGGCAAGAATTTGCGTGGGATGAAATTCGGTTGTAAGTCCGTTCCATACCGGTACACCTGCATATTTTGCAAGTTCCTCAACAATTTTTTGTCCGTAACCGCGGTATTCAATACCATCATACATTCTACCTAAAACACGCGCAGTATCTTTCATTGATTCTTTTTTCCCTATTTGCGAACCGCTAGGACCAATATAGGAAACATGAGCGCCTTGATCAAGGGCAGCAACTTCAAAAGCACAGCGTGTTCTGGTTGAATCCTTTTCAAATATTAAAGCGATGTTTTTCCCTTTTAATTTTTGTTGCTCGGTTCCTGAATATTTTGCTTTTTTTAAATCTTTAGAAAGGTCTAATAAAAATTTAATCTCTTTAGGGGTAAAATCCAATAGTTTTACGAAGTTCCTGTTTTTTAAGTTATATGCCATTTTTAAAAATATTTAGTATTTTGTTTGTATTAATATCCTTATTCTTTGGTTAATGGTATTCGGTATTCGGTATTCGGTAATCGGTATTCGGTAATCGGTATTCGGTAAAATTGGTATTCGGTAATCGGTAATATTCGTAATTGCCAATTCGTAATTCGTAATTGATAATTCGTAATTGAGTATTGATTTTAATATCCAAATTTTACAGTTCTTAGATTATATTTTTTTGCATCATAGCTTTTTAATAAGGCAGAACGCGCATTTTGAGCATCCGGCAAATTTTTATAGCTGTCGCAAATAATAAATTTAGAGAAATAAAAATAATCATTTGGAAATTTATTCATTATAGCTTTTTTGTATTGATTTTTCGCGCCTACTTTGTCGTTGTAAGGTTTTTTTGATATAACAACTTCTGCAACTATTGCATTCCATTTATTATTGACTACTGCAAAAGAATGTATCACATAATATTTAGTATGGTCAACAGCTACTGTTGATGCGCTTTGACTTTTTTTAGAAGGAATGATGTTCTCTATGGCGCTAATATTAACAATTCCTGAATATTGTAAAACAGCAATCGTACAAATGCTTAAAATAAGAATAACACCAAGAATAATTGTGATAAGCAAGCCCGCGTTCATACCTTTTTTTGGAACATAATTATATTGAGGAGGCTGATTGTAGTTAGTATTAGGCGGCATAACCGGTGGTCTGTTCGGATTCACCGGCGGTTGGTTGTAATTATTATTAGGCGGCATAACCGGCGGTCTGTTCGGATTCACCGGCGGTTGGTTGTAATTATTATTAGGCGGCATAACCGGTGGTCTGTTCGGATTCACCGGCGGTTGGTTGTAATTATTATTAGGCGGCATAACCGGCGGTCTGTTCGGATTCACCGGCGGTTGGTTGTAATTATTATTAGGCGGCATAACCGGCGGTCTATTCTGATTTACCGGTGGTTGGTTGTAATTATTATTAGGCGGCATAACCGGCTGTTGGTTTTGATTTACCTGCTGCTGATTAAAGTTTTGATTAGGATTATATGCAGGTGGATTGTTATTTTGTGTTGTAGGATTTGGTGGGGCTACAGGAGGAACATTGTTTTGCAAAGGAGGAGTAATATTATTTTGTGTTGTAGTTGAGCCGGGTAGTTCTGCGAATTTACAACCACAAACTGAGCAAATTATTTCATCGCCATCAAGCTTTACTCCGCATTGCGGACAAAATATCAGGTCATGTTTCTTTTCCATAAATATTTATTTTTTAAAACTATTATTGAAATGAATTTTTAGAAAGCCAATTTTTTTACAAATATAATTAATTTTCGATAAAGGAAAATGGCTAATTTAATACACTTTTTAATTACTAACTAAGTTGGGATTTAATCCAATAAAACTAAATAAAATGTACAGCTTTAGTATGTTTTTGATATAAAAAATCATATATTAATTCAGAATTCGCCATGGCGAACCAACACTCAATATTAAATGATGAAGTAAGACTTGGTTATTGGGTATTCTATGTTCATTATTGGATGTTAAGTGTTGGTTATAAAATGACCTTGACAATTATATTGCAAAGTGTAAATTGCAAAGTGTAAATTTCAAAATTAAACATCTTTTGTATTACGAACATTTTACATTTTGCAATTTGAATTTTACATTCTTTAAAAAATTTGTATAGTTTTTCTTAACAAGCCCTAAAATTCTTTATTGCCCAAAAGGGGGACAAACCTAAAAGAACCCCACTCTTTTTTTTCTATATTGGTCTCGGATATTTTTGTAATTGTAGTCATTATCTGAATATCTGCTTCATTTACGGGGATTACAAGAATACCGCCCACTTTAAGCTGTTTTATAAGATCTTCGGGAATGTATGGAGCGCCGGCCGTTACAATAATTCCATCAAAAGGAGCATAAACAGGAAGTCCTTTATAACCATCTCCGTAAAACATTTTGGGATTGTAGCCAATTGATGGTAAAAAAGATTTAGTTTTAGTATATAAGTTTTTTATACGTTCGATAGTAAAAACTTTTGCTCCCATTTCAAGCAATACGCATGACTGATAGCCCGATCCCGTGCCTATTTCGAGTATTTTATATCCTTTTTTGACATTAAGAAGCTGTGTTTGATAAGCAACCGTGTATGGTTGTGAAATCGTTTGTCCGTCGCCTATTGGAAAAGCTTTGTCCTGATAAGCAAATTCGAGAAAGGAAGAATCAATAAAATAATGGCGGGGTATTTTTTCGACACCTGATGATCTGGTGACAACGCTGCTTTTAAAATCGTTGAATGACGTGACCCATGTATTG
>JAAXXA010000461.1 GCA_013334735.1 Bacteroidota bacterium | reverse complement strand
GGAATTGGAACTTGAACTACAACGAAGTTATGAAGATCTGCAAAGCACTCGCGAAGAAATGCAAACATCACAGGAAGAATTAAAGTCAACAAACGAAGAACTACAGTCAACAAATGAAGAACTGCAGTCAACCAACGAAGAACTCACTACCTCTAAGGAAGAGATGCAGAGCCTGAACGAAGAACTGCAAACGGTTAACATAGAGTTACAAAGCAAAGTAAATGATTATGTACAGGCAAATGATGATATGAAAAATTTACTCAACAGTACCGAAATTGCTACATTATTCCTCGATAAAGATTTGCATATCCGCAGGTTTACCGAATCGGTAGCCAGTATAATCAAACTTCGTATTGCAGATATTGGCAGACCTTTTACCGATCTGGTTTCAGAGCTAAAATACCCCGAAATTGAGAACCATGCCCGAAAAGTGATCAAAACACTTACAACCATCGAAACAGCAATTGTTACTAATAAAGGAAGATGGTTTAATGTAAGGATTATGCCTTACCGCACTGTCGAAGACCGCATTGATGGATTAGTTATTACATTTAACGATATTACTATTGCAAAAAAATTAGAAATTGAATTAAAAAAAGCAAATGAAGCTCTTAAAAATAGGCATAAGTAGCAGTTGGCAATCCTCAACCCTTGTGCCTTATGCCTTATGCCTAATTACTAATAACTATTACCATGAAAAAACAACCCACCCACCCTACCGACATCCTTCGCCAAAAGGCAGAAGCTAGTATGAAAAACAAATCTTCAAAAACAGCTGCAAAGCTATCCGAAGTTGAAATACTAAAACTTATCCACGAGCTAGAGGTACATCAGGTTGAATTGGAAATGCAGAACGAAGAACTTAAATTGGCTAAAGAAAAGGCAGAACTTGATAAAGAAAAATATAATGATTTATTCGATTTTGCGCCATCGGGTTATTTTACACTATCAGATGAAGGTGTTATTATTGAACTTAACCTATGCGCGTCAAATATAATTGGCAAAGAACGCTCCCTTTTAAGGAATAAAAATTTTGGTTTTTTTGTATCCGTTAGCACAAGAGAAACTTACAATCTTTTTCTGGAGAAAGTATTTACCTGTAAAGGCAAAGAATCATGTGAGCTAAGTTTATCAATTAATGACTTATCTCCAAAATATGTTCACCTTATAGGCATACTTACCGAAAACAGGAAACAATGCCTTGTAAACATGATAGATATTACCGAGCGCAAGCTGTTGGAAGAGAGCATAAGATTACAAACAAACGCGATGGAAGCAACAATAGATGGATTGGCTATACTAAACGCGGATCAGAAGTATATTTATATAAACAAATCTCATGCAAACATATATGGTTATGATAATGCAGGTGAACTGATCGGAAAGTCGTGGCGAGTACTTTATGATAACGATGAATTGCAAAGATTTGACAAAGAAATTATGCCTGAATTAAGTAAAAATGGACATTATCACGGTAGATCTTTAGGTAAAAAAAAGGACGGGAGTAAATACCCGCAATCGTTATCATTGACAACCCTTGATAATGGAGGATTGATTTGTGTTGTACGCGATATTTCGGAAATAATGAAATCAGAGGAAGTAATAAAAAACGCTATATCGTTCCAGCAGGTATTAATGGATGCTATTCCAGCTCCCATATTCTATAAAGATAAAAATCTCATGTATATCGGAGGTAATAAAGCATTCGAGCAATACATAGGGATGAATCGGGAGCAATTCATTGGAAAGACCGTATATGACTTATCACCTCCTGACTTGGCCGAGATATACGAAAAAGCCGACAGAGAATTGTTGAAAAATTCAAAAGCTCAAATCTACGAAACTTCAGTAATGTATGCAGACGGAACACTTCATGATGTGATCTTTAATAAAGCCACTTTTACAAATACCAAAGGCAATGTAGCGGGACTGATTGGTGTTATTCTCGACATCACGGAGCGAAAGCAAGCAGAGGAATTGACAAGAGAGAGCGAAGAAAAATATCGTATGCTGATAAACACCGCTAATGAATCAATCATCATCGCGCAAGACGGCTTTCTCAAGTTTGTAAATCCCTCGGTGCTTATACTGTTGGCGGGTTATTCGGAGCAGGAACTCCTTGATAAACCATTTCAGGAATTCATACACCCTGATGATCGTAGTATGGTAGTTGAAAATTATAAGAAACGGATAGCAAAAGAAACAATATTACCCCGATATACCTTCAGGGTGATTAACCGTAATGGCATTGTAAAGTGGGTGGAAATTAGCGCCAATTTGATTGAATGGCACGGCAAACCGGCAACTTTAAATTTTCTAACGAACATTACCGAACGTAAGCTGGCAGAGGAGTCGCTGATATTCAATAATATCATCCTTCATACACAGCAAGAAACATCAATAGATGGAATACTTGTAGTGGATGAAAAAGGAAAAATATTATCTTACAATCAGCGTTTTGTTAAATTATGGGGTATTACACCTGATATAATAGAAACAAAATCAGATGAGAAAGCATTACAGTCAGTATTGGATAAACTGGCAAATCCTGAAGAATTCATGCAAAAAGTAAAATATCTATATGAATTTAAGGATAAAATATCCAAAGATGAGATAACTCTTAAAGACGGCAGATCGTTCGACCGGTATTCCGCCCCTATGTTTGGCGCAGATAAAAAATATTATGGCAGGGTGTGGTATTTCCGTGATATTTCAAAGCGCAAAAAAGAAGAACAAGAACTTATTAAAGCCAAAGAACGCGCCGAAGAAAGCGACCGACTTAAATCAGCTTTTCTTGCCAATATGAGCCACGAGATACGTACTCCTATGAACGCGATTCTGGGTTTTACATATTTGATGAAAGAACCTAAACTTACTAGTGAAGATCAAAAAGAGTTTATCAGCATTATTGAAAAAAGCAGCGTTCGTTTGCTTAATATCATTAACGATATTATTAGTATTTCAAAAATAGAGTCAGGACAAATGAATGTTTATATTTCAGAAACTAATATAAACGAACAATTTGAATATATTTATGCTTTCTTCAAACCTGAAGCTGAGCAAAAAGGATTGCAGCTTTTCTTAAAAAACACCCTGCCGGCAGAAAGAGCCACCATAAAAACTGACGTAGAAAAAATATATGCTATTCTTATTAACCTTGTTAAGAATGCTATAAAATTTACCAAAACAGGCTCTATTGAATTTGGTATTGTTAAAAAGGGAGAATACCTTGAATTTTTTGTTAAAGATACAGGTATCGGCATCAGCAAGGAACAGAAGGAAATCATTTTTGAACGATTCAGACAAGGCAGTGAAACATTTA
>JAAXXA010000460.1 GCA_013334735.1 Bacteroidota bacterium | reverse complement strand
ATAAAACCAAGTGGAACTATGCGTTCTTCATTTGAAGCAAGTTCTGCAAAACCGTTTATCACAACTTCTGTATTATCTGTTGTTAATGTGTATATCTGTGGATAATCATTTTCGGGACTAAACATTTTTTCTGAATCATAATTTTCAAAACCTTCTTGCGCATTCTGATAGAAACCTACTACTGCTTCATCACGTAAAGTATCTCTTGATGCTTCTATTCTGAAAATATTTGTTTCTACGGATTTTTTGTAGAACGACTGACTGTTGTGTGTTCTTGTGTCGTTAGTTAGTTGTAATGTGCCGCTTGCATTACCTGATGCAACGCGTACCCAGAATGCCTGAGTAGCCGGTACATATTGCTGTCCGGCCGGGGTTCCTGCTCCTGTGCCGTCTCCTGTCCAGTTGTATGTTGCAAAACCTCCATTACTTCTATACCAAATTGTAGGTTCTAAATTCATTTTAGTAAGTCCTAATGTAGTATCATTTTCACTTCCCCAATCTATTGCCGATGGGTATGGATTGCCTACAAGATTATATCCTGCAAAACTACCTGTACCTGTTCGTGTAAGATTATCAGCACTTCCAACAGTACCTGTATTTAATGAACCAATAAAGTTTATCGGTAGTAAGCCAGCCCCTTTTGAAGGGTAATTTTTCACAGAATACCCTCGCAGTTTAGGTAAAGCATCGGTTCCGGCAGTAACATTAACATAATTATGAGTTGTTACTTCATCCCAGTAAAATAAACGGGTACCAGTCTCGAAAGATGACGACAATCCTGTAAATGCCGATGCTGTTGCATTACTCATAGGAGAGCTTATATACCACCAGCGGTCGGCTGCAAGGCTTTTTTGCACTTTTGCAGAACCTGAACCGTTTATAGTTCCATTATCAATAAAACTCACAACATTATCAGCATCAGATTTTAAAATAAACGTACCATTATTAGAAAAGTCACCGTTAACAGTAATTGTTTTTCCTAATGAAACCTGTGTTGTTGAGCCACTTTTAACCTCAAGTTTTTCAAATTGGAATGTATTGATTGAGCTGCCACCTATTGTTTGTGTACCAGAACCAGCAAATACAGTTTTACCATCAGTTCCAACATTTGCAAGTACACTACCGCCCGAAGCATTGTTTGTCCAGTCTTTTGTTAACTGAATAACTCCATCTAACGTAATTGCGCCATCACTGGCGTCTTTTGTTTCATTCCGATAATTACCATCGGTTCCGATAATATTTACAACAGCTCCCGACTGAATAATTATTTTAGCGCCATCGTTGTATATGCCTTGCGCAAAAGAATTAATGCAATACAAGGATAATGCAGTTATTAATAATTTAGTTTTCATAATGTAAGTTTTGTTTATAAGTTATTTTCTAAATCAACAATTCATTAAATTGAACTGAACAAATAATACCTGATACAAAAGTTTATAATAAAAAATATTTTCACATTGTAAATTCTTTATTCATCTTTTGATATCCATCCAATATTTTTAAATTTACGAGTTTAATTTAACTTTTTTATCAGGATAGATGCATTTGCATTAATTTGAGTTCCTCCTGCTAAAGTTTGTAATGTTGCCGCCATAGCACTTGAATGATTTATCAATGTTATTACATCGCCGGCAGCAGCAGTAATAATTACCATTCCTGAATTTTGTTGAGTTCCTGCACCAGATCCATAGATAGCGCCATCAATAGGGGCTCCATTTTGAAAAAGTCCAAATTGATTTGGTTCCACTCCTGTAACATTAAACCGTATTTCATAATCACCGGCATAAGCTAGCACAATTGCACCAGTTCCGGGCACATGAAAAATCCCGGATGAAACAACCCCGTTGCTACTAAATACTACGTCAGCTTCTATTGCTACAACCTGCGGGTCAGTATTATAAATATAAGCATATTCTGGTTCATTAGCGCCTGCCGTAGCCAGCATTGTCCATGAAGAACCATTATAATAGTAAAACCCAGCAGTACCATCGGTTTGATATACTAATAATCCTGTCGCAGGACTTGCTATATCTGTTGTACGTTGTGCTTCGGTAAGGCGCGGTGTAAGGAAACCCTGATTTGTAGATTTAACATCAAGCATTGCGGAACTGTTAGGCGCTGAGTTGTCGTTGTTGATACCTACACTTTGTGCAAAAGCCATCATACCTGTAATAAGTAAGACTGTAATAAAAAGGATTTGTTTTTTCATAATGTTACTGTTTTTTAGTTTAGATTATTAATAATTTTAAAAATACAAAAATACAAAGAAATGCTAATAATTCGATAAAATCTTACAAAATTCATATTAAAGAATGTAGTATATCTTCTAGTTTTTTTGAATACCAACTCCTCCGCTCGCGTAACCTGTAGTAGTATTTACCAATGATAATCCGGCTGCTGTACTTGAAAAAACCATTAAAATACGATCCTGCGGATTAACAGGTATTGACAAACCCGTTGTTATTCCATTCATTACCGTTCCAATAGCAAGAATTCCTGTAAGTGAAGGGCTTAAAGAAACAGTTGCTCCCGGTATTTCAGTAAATATATTATCAGGCGCAGAGGATTTATATAATGTTGCTTGAACATCTACTGTTGTGCCAATCAGCGCCATAGCTGAAGTTAAACTAAAATAAGCAGAAATTGAAGTGATATTTCCCGAAAAAGGCATTGAAAAAGCATAATTCAAATTTGTACCTGTTGATCCTGTAAGGTCTATATTTCCACCCACTGCAGAAGTTGTTGCATAGTTTCCAAAGCCTAACAGGCCTAAATTACCTGATAATCCTCCTGCTATTGTTGTCATTGCAAAAGTTCCTCCTGATGAATAAGGTATTATGCATTCGGGACTTGATCCTCCACTTGCACCAAGAGGAGCCCATGATGTACCATTGTAATAATAAAACCCTTCTGTACCATCAGTTTGATATACTAATAATCCTTTTGCAGGACTTGCTATATCTGTTGTACGTTGTGTTTCGGTAAGGCGCGGTGTAAGGAAACCCTGATTTGTAGATTTTACATCAAGCATTGCCGAATTGTCAGGCGCTGAATTGTCGTTATTAATGCCCACGCTTTGTGCAAAAGCTATCACACCTGTAAAAAGTAAAGCGGAAAGAAAAATAATTTGTTTTTTCATAGTTCAGTTATTTTTTTAATTTTATTAAGCTTCAAAATTAAAATAATATTTTTAATATTCACATATTTATTAAACATTTTGAGCCTCTTAAATTCAAGATAAAGCCATAAATTTATCTATTTATAATACTTCTAAGAGCATACTCATATTTATATATGATTCTATATCATTTTTTAAGAATAT
>JAAXXA010000459.1 GCA_013334735.1 Bacteroidota bacterium | reverse complement strand
AAAGACTTGTTGATTGGTTCAAATCAGTTAATCCTGATATTATTTGCTTACAGGAAATCAAAGCGCAATCGGAGCAAATACCTTTATTCGATTTTGAAGAAGCCGGTTATAAAACCTTTTGGCATTCAGCGCAAAAAAAAGGTTATAGCGGTGTTGCCATACTTACAAAAAAACAACCTGATAATGTTTTTTACGGTATAGGTATCGAGAAATATGATAATGAAGGCCGTTTTATTAGAGCCGATTATGGCGATATTTCTGTAATAAGCGTGTATCACCCTTCGGGATCAAGCGGCGATGAACGTCAGGCTTTTAAAATGATCTGGCTCGAAGATTTTTTAGTTTATATAAACGAATTAAAAAAGCTTAGACCGAATCTTATAATATGCGGAGATTATAATATATGCCATAAAGCTATAGATATTCACGATCCTATCAGAAATGCTACGTCTTCAGGTTTTTTACCGGAAGAACGTGAATGGCTATCCCGCTTTATTGATAGCGGATTTGTTGATTCGTTCAGATATTTTAATCAAGAACCCAAGCAATACACTTGGTGGAGCTACAGGGCAAATGCAAGAGTAAAAAATTTAGGATGGAGAATTGACTATAATATGGTAAGCAAACCCATGGAAAGCAAGATGAAACGCGCAGTTATTTTATCCGAAGCAAAACATTCAGATCATTGTCCGGTTTTACTTGAAATTGATTTTTAAAGATAATTTTTTATAATTTAGCAAAAATTTAAAAATAGAAAAGATGAAAATATCAATATTTAAACCTGTTTTTGTAATTGCTATTGCAGGCGCTTGTTTGTTTTCCTGCGTTCCTGCACGCCAGTTAGAAGAAATGAAAACAAAAAAAGAGAAAACAGAAACCGAAAATGCTCAACTAAAAAAAGAGAATCAGGAGTTTACTGCAAAATTAAATGAGCTGCAATCAGCATTGGATATTTTAACACAAAGAGTTAATAGTTTACAGATTGATTCTACTGTGAGAGGAACAACCCTCAGAACGATGACAAGTAATTATGACCAGTTAAACAAAACATATCAGCAACTTCTGGCAAATAATAAAGATTTACTTTCAGGCAATATCAACGAAACTCAGAAAATTTTAAGAAAATTGCAAACTACACAGGACAGTTTACAGAACAAAGAAGATGCGCTTAAAAAACTTTCTGCCGATCTTGATGCAAAAAAATTGAATCTTGATAATTTAAGCCAGGAACTTGAATCATCAAAATCAGAACTTAGCTCAAAAGAAGCAAAACTTGCCGAACTTCAGGCTATTCTTGACAAAAAAGATTCAGTAGTAAAAGCTTTAAAAAACAAAGTTACTGATGCTCTTACAGGTTACGAAGGAAAAGGACTTACTATATCTCAAAAAAATGGGAAAATATATGTTTCTCTCGAAGAAAGTCTTTTGTTTGCATCCGGTAGTTTTACTGTTGATCCAAAAGGGATAGAAGCTATTAAAAAACTTTCAAAAGTTCTCGAAACAAACACGGATATAAATGTATTGATTGAAGGACATACAGATAATGTTCCTTACGGTGGAACAGGAGCGCTAAAGGACAACTGGGATTTGAGCGCTATGAGAGCAACTGCTATTGTAAAAATTATTACATCGAACAGTAATGTTAACCCCAAACGATTGACTGCCGCCGGTAAAAGCGAATACGACCCTGTTGACATCAATACTACAAAAGATGGACGTGCAAAAAACCGCAGGACCGAAATTATTTTGACTCCCAAAATGGATGAATTATTCCAGATAATTGAACAAAATTAAATGATGTCTGATGTATAATGTAAAAAGCTTTTTGATAAAAAAAACATTACATTAAACATATTACTTTAGACATATTACATCATTACTGTTTAATCCAATTTGTAATTATTGCATTGCCTGTTTCTGTCATTATTGATTCCGGATGGAATTGTAAGCCTTTTATATCATAAGTTTTGTGCGAAAGCGCCATAATAATTCCTTCTTCTGATTCAGCCGTTACGTTTAGGCATTCAGGGAATTCTTTACTACTTACTCCCCATGAATGATATAATCCTACTTGAATAATTTTTGGCAAACCTGAAAAAAGATATTCCGAAGAATCTGTAACTTTAATTTCAGCTTTGATACCGTGAAAAACTTTACTTAAATTTATTATTTTCGCCCCATAAAATTCAGCAATAGCCTGATGTCCCAAGCAAACGCCAAGAACACTTTTTGAAGTCCCAAATTTTCCAAGAATATGTTTCATTAATCCTTCTTCTTCCGAAGGAATACCTGGACCGGGAGAAAAAACATATTTATCGAAACCTTTAATAAATTTTAAATTCTTTTTCTCGTTTTTAATCACAACTACTTCACAAAGTCCAGTTTGTTCAATTATCCCTACAAGGTTATAGGTAAACGAATCATGATTATCAATAATTAAAACTTTCATAAGTATTTTTATACTTTTGTAAAAAGAATTAGCAAAATAAATGGAACGCAGATGACACTGACTTGTGCTGAGCTTGTCGAAGTAAAATTATAATAAACACAGATAAAATAAAAGCAAAATTAACCATTATACATTAATAATTAACCATTACTAAATGAACAATTCTCTTGCAATAATAAATAAAATGAATGAATTAGGCGCTGCAAAAGAGCCTTTCATTTTTATTATTGATTTTGAGATGAAAGAACCGCTTGTTTTACCTTTAAAAAATATTAATGCTTCTGAAATACTTTTCGATATAAACGGAACGGCAAATGTATCAGCACAAACAGAACGCACAACTTTTTATTTTCACAAATTCCCAATGTCGTATAAAGTTTATAAAAAGGCTTATGATATTGTAAATAAAAATTTGAATTACGGAAATTCTTTTCTCGTAAACCTCACCTTTCCTACAAAAATTAAAACAAATCTTTCACTAAAAGATATATTCTTACGGAGCAAAGCAAAATACAAATTATTATATAAGGATCAATTTGTCGTTTTTTCTCCCGAAATTTTTGTACAAATTACAGAAGATGGCGTTATTTCTTCGTTTCCTATGAAAGGGACCATTGATGCGTCTATAAAAAATGCAGAAAATATAATTATTAACGATAAAAAAGAATACGCGGAACACTGCACCATTGTTGATCTTATTCGTAACGATTTAAGCATTGTCGCGAAAGATGTGTACGTTAAAAAATTCAGATATATTGACAGGATTATAACACACGAAAAAGAACTATTGCAGGTAAGTTCGTGTATTTCAGGCAAAAGCTTGAAAATGATATCTCCTATTTTTTTGTTAAAATCAGCATCAAGTTTTCCTGAAATACA
>JAAXXA010000458.1 GCA_013334735.1 Bacteroidota bacterium | reverse complement strand
AAAAAATTTTTCCATAGGAAAAGAGGGTAAGCACTCGCGTATACAAAAAAAAATTTCCTTTGGAAATGGAGAAAAAAAAATGAAAAAGATAAGCACAACAGTTTCGGACGAAACATATGAAAAAATTAAAAAAAATCGTTGGAAATTTTCGGAAATGTTAGAAAAAGGAGTCCACTTTTCGGCATTAGACATAGAAAAAAACGTGAAAATTAACGAATTTATAGAAAATTACACCCGAAAAATAGACAATTTGAGTAAGAAAAGCTTTGAAACAGAACAAACTATATATAATCTAAAAACAGAAATTCAGTCATTAAAAATCTGTTTATCTAAGGTTGAAAATGAAATCCATACTTTGTAAAAAATGTAAAATTATTGGAAATAAACAAATATTTTTGATCGGAAATATACAAAAGTGTATATTGGTATGCCCTAATTGTGGTAAAAAATGGTTTTACGTATAATATTTTTTTCGTATTTTTTTATTTCTTCTTCAAGTCTGCTAGTGCCCACATTAAATCTTGTGTGGCTTTTGTATTCTCTGAAATTATTTTTTCTGTTCTGAACATAAACCAGCAAGTTATAGCTATTGGGAATCCTACTTGAGATATCAGTGCTATAAATTCTGTTTCCATAGTGCCACATCATCGTATTTTAAACTGTTTCTTCAATATAATCTATTTGTGCTACTGCAGGATATCCTGCGCCATTAGTATTATTTAAAACGATTGTTTGACCTGCGGTAATGACTGGCGCTTGTCCGTATATCCAACTTTTAGAAACGTTTTCTTTTCCTGTTCCTACGCCAGAATATATTTCTCCTGCTGCGATTGTGTTTCCGTTTGCGCTAATTGTTATATATTTTATACTTCCTGCGCCATTTACTGCGCTAAAATTAGCATTAATAATAGTCCATTTTTTGTTTGCGGGAACAGTTCCAAGCGTTGTATTTGTATTGTCCGCCGTTCCACTTATAGAAGTTAATGTATAAATATTATTTATTAAACTGAATGTTCCTGTTGCTTCTGTTTTTCCTGTTGAAATTGTGAATGCCATTTTATTTTGGTCTAGTTACTATATAATAAAAAGCTAAATCGCCGCCGCTTGGTTCTTCGTTGTATGTTGTCGTTATTGTGAAACTTCCATCGGCAGTTGAAAGTACACTTAAAGTAGCGCCTGCGGTTAAACACCATCCGTTTATCATTTGTAAAACAACAATATCGGTGCTTAACATATTTGCTACATTAATAGAAACTGTGTGCGTCATTTCTGCTAATGTGCCGACTCCTGCGCCTACTACTTCATTAAAATTATTGTTGCCTACGTGAAAAGACATTATTAAACCTTCATTATAATTCTTTCGTGTATTGCTACTGTTCCGCCTGCTGCGCTTGAAATAGCCGTTACTCTTCTATTTGTTGGAATATATCCGCTGTCTGCGCTATCGGCATAATATCCGCCTGGGCTCAAAACTATTCCTTGTCCTGCGACTGCTTGAGTTGCTGCGCTTATTGTTATTGTTTGTCCGCCTGTTGAAGTGTTAGTTATTACTAGAACGTTTCTTTTTGTTCCGTATTGTTCTTCGGCTACTACGACCGCGTCAGTTCCTATAGTTAAACTTGCGTTTCTTATTAGTTCTTCTGTTGCCATCGTTAAACCTCATAGTATCAAAAAATAAAAAAATAAAATTAAAATTGTAAGAAACTTACAAAGTCACCTGCTCGAACAGGTAAATTTAATTTCATTCTGTTTGGGTTTGCTGCAAGTTGGTTTGCCCATCTAACAGTACCACCATTTGCGTTTGCATTGTTTAATTGTAGAATTGAACCTACTGCAGTTGGCGCTGCTCCTATAGAAATATCTTTTATTAAACAGTCTTCTGGTGCTCTCCAAGTTGTTGGGCTTGTTGATGATGCTAAACCACTTGAATTTAAAGTTAAGAATGTTGCTACTGCGTCTGGTACGTATGCGTCTACTGTGTATGTTCTTCCGCTTTTTCCTATTAAGACTATTGTTCCTGCATTTGCTGCCATTTTTTTCTCCGCCTACCCTTTGGTGTAGGTCTTTATTTTTTTTTGTTAAAATAAAAAAAATTAGTTGTAATCGTTTCCGTATGTTGATGTGCTAGTTGCGCTAGAAGTACCTACTAAAAGGTTACTTGTTACGATTCCTGCCTCTGTTCCCATAGCGATTAAACCAACTGATTTAATTAATTTATTGCTTGATTTACTTGCAAAATATCCTGCTCCGCCAAGTATTACATTGTCAGAATCTACAGGTCCGAAACTAAAGAATGTTGGTAACATATTTGCTACTGTTGGTCTTACTGCTCCGTAAATTGCTCCTGCTAGTAAAACATCCATTACGCCAATACTTGGCTTTGAGTGTGCCCTATACATTTTTTTTGCTCTTCCGTATACTCTTCGTGCTTTTTTAAATCTTGCCATTGTTTTCTACCTCGTGTTTTTTACTTTTTTAATAATGGTATAGCGTTCTTTAATAATGAATAATCTAAAGTTTGATATGTGCCAACTTTTGAACTTGTGGACGGACTAAATCCAACATTTAAAGGGTTTTTTGGATTTTGCATATAACTTGGTGCTTGTTTACTTCCAAGAGAAGTAAGATTTAACGCGCTTGATGAAATACTAGAAGTATTATTGCTTTTGGATTGTGGAATCATTGCCGTTTGTACGCTTACTTTTGTTGGTTCTACTACTGCTTGGTTAACTCTACCCACCACACCTTGAAATAAGTTACTTAATGAATCAAAATTTTTTGTTTGTGTATTTAATAAAGAAGAGTATGCGTTTTCTGTTGCTTGAAATCCCTCGCCAACTGCTCCAGTAACGTCAGAAGTTGGCTTGACAACCATTTTATAAACATAATATGCACCTACTGCTAAACCTGCATAAAGTAATAAATCGGGAACTTTTATTCCTGCTCCTTTATAACTGCCACTTGCCATTTTCTTACAAAGTATGAACTTATATTTAATTCTTTCTAATTATAGCAATTGCACGCTTGACTGTATCATCGCTTACGTTCGGCATTTGTGCGCGCAACATATTTTCTAGGTTTTCATCACTCGATTTTTTTGCAAAAGTTTTTGCCATCATTGGCGTATTTTGCCAAATCTGCATTAAGTTTTCATCAGAAATATTCTGTTTCTCCGTTGGTTGGGTGTTCGGTATCTGTGTAGAAGTTATAGTTTCTGCCATAGTCGGAGAAACAGAATTTGGCGATTTTGTGAATTTACTTGCAATCATTGGAGCAAATAATTTAATTAATTCGTTTGTCGTGCTATCCGTATCGGTTTCGTAATCCTCTTCTT
>JAAXXA010000457.1 GCA_013334735.1 Bacteroidota bacterium | reverse complement strand
GCACTAATAACCCCATAAATATTAAAGGTTATTACTATCCAACCCTGAAAAAAGATAATTTTGATTTCAAATTAAGCTTAACAAATTTCAAATTGAAATTGCTTGAAAAGTACCTGAGTGGCTTTAGCTCAAATTTTAAAGGTTATGCAACAGGAGTTCTTAAATTTACCGGAAGTCCTCTCGAACCTGATTTGCATGGACATCTTTTTTTAATGGTAAAAGGATTAACAATTAATTATTTAAATGAAACTTACTCTTTTACCGATAGTGTATTGGTTACTAAAAATTCCTTCGTGTTTGATCATGTTGTTTTGAACGACGCGTTAGGAGATACTGCAATATTTGACGGAATAATTTCCCATGAAAATTTCAGAAAATTTCAATTTGATCTTTCTTTTAAACCGTATAATTTTATGTGTTTAAATACTGATATAAAACAAAATAATATTTATTATGGCACCGCAATAGCAACAGGTTTAATTAGAATTAAAGGTGATGAAAATGATATAAATATTGATATAACTGAAAAAACAGATAAGGTTATACATGATAAAAAAGTAATAAATACCAAACTGTATATTCCCATTTCCTACGAATCTGAAATTTCGGATAATAATTTTATAACTTTTGTAAATACGAAATCAAAACGTAAAAATAAAGTTGATAATTATAACATTGATTTATCGGGGATACAATTAAACATAGACCTTGATGTAACTTCTGATGCTGATGTTCAAATAATTTTCGATTCCAAAATTGGCGATATTATTAAGGCAAAAGGAACCGGAAATATTCAGATGGAGATAACCCGCTTAGGCGATTTTAATATGTATGGTGAATATGTTATTGAAAATGGAGACTATTTATTTACTTTAAAAAATGTAATAAATAAAAGATTTAATATTCTGAAAGGTTCGAATATTAAATGGAATGGAGACCCTTACGAAGGTATTGCCGATATTACGGCTGTTTATCCTGTTAAAGCTCCATTGTACGATTTGGTTATAGGCAGCGTTACAGACGATACGGCTGCGGTTTATAAAAAGAGAACCGAAGTTGATTGCCTGCTTGGGTTGAAGGATAAAATAATTAATCCTACAATTACTTTTGACATTGACCTACCAAACAGTGATGAAAATACTAAGACTACTGTGAAAGGACTTATAAATACAGAGGAGGAAATGAACAGGCAAATTTTTTCGCTCTTGATATTAAACAGATTCACACCAATGGATAAATTGCAATATTCTAATATTAATACAGGTTTAGGTAGTACTTCAGCCGAAATGATGTCGAACCAACTCAGTAACTGGCTTTCGCAAATAAGTAATAAATTCGACATTGGTGATATTGGCGTTAATTACAGACCCGGAACACAAATGACACGCGAGGAACTGGAAGTAGCTTTGTCAACACAATTATTTAATGACCGCTTAAGTATTGATGGAAATATAGGTGTTTCAGGGCAAAATTCTGCAAGCAAAACCAGTAACATTGTTGGAGATGTAAACTTAGAATATAAAATTTCGGATAAAGGAAACTTCCGTTTAAAAGGTTTCAATAAATCTAATACTGTGGATATGCTAAACACAAATGCTCCATATACTCAGGGGGTAGGGGTATTCTGGCGCAAGGACTTTGATAGTTTTAAAGGTTTGTTTGAGAAAAAGAAGGAAAAGAAGTGAAAAGTCACAAGCTACAAGCTACAAGTTACAAGCTTCAAGCTACAAGGGAAAAGAAAATTTAAACATTATACTTTAGACATCATACATCATACATTACAAGATATGTCCCATTTTCTTTTTCTTGGTTTCGAGATAAAATTTATTAAATTGATTGGGCTCAATAACAATTGGAATATTTTCCACGATGTTTAATCCATAACCTGTAAGACCTGCCCGCTTACTTGGGTTGTTGGTGATCAAGCGCATATTGGTTATGCCCAGATCGCATAATATCTGAGCGCCTATACCGTAATCTCTTTCGTCGGGTTTAAATCCTAAAGCAATATTTGCATCAACAGTATCTGTACCTTTTTCCTGCAAATGATATGCTTTAAGCTTATTAATAAGACCTATTCCGCGCCCTTCCTGATGCATATACAGTAAAACACCTTTACCTGCTTTCTCGATCAAATTCATCGACTGGTGCAATTGTTCCCCGCAATCGCAACGATAAGAACCGAAAATATCGCCTGTAATGCACGATGAATGAACTCTTACAAGTATAGCTTCATTTTTGTCCCATGTACCTTTTACAAGAGCTAAATGAGTGCGGTTATTGGTTAGTTGTGTATAAGCGTGAAGCGTGAAATTCCCCCATTCTGTAGGTAAATCTACAACAACTTCTTTTTTTACAAGGGTTTCGGTTTTTACCCTGTAAGCAATTAAATCCTTAATAGAGATAATTTTTAGGTTGAATTTTTCGGCAATAACAAATAATTCGGGAAGCCTAGCCATTGTTCCATCTTCGTTCATGATTTCAACAAGTGCACCTGCAGGGCTTAATCCTGATAGTTTTGCCAGATCAACCGTTGCTTCGGTATGTCCGGCGCGACGAAGAACTCCGCCATTCTTTGCTTTTAAAGGAAAAATATGTCCGGGACGTCCCAGATCACCGGGTTTTGTATTTGTATTTGAAATTGCTTTTATAGTTTTTGCTCTGTCGCTTGCTGATATTCCTGTTGAGCAGCCCTGTCCTAAAAGATCTACGGAAATTGTGAAAGCGGTTTCATGATTTGATGTATTTACAGAAACCATCATGTCGAGGTTTAAGTCTTTACATATCTGTTCTGAAATGGGAGTGCAAATTAAACCACGGCCGAAAGTAGCCATGAAGTTTACAATTTCGGGTGTAATCGTTTCGGCAGCGCATATAAAATCCCCTTCATTTTCGCGGTTTTCATCATCCACTACAATGATAACTCCTCCTTTTTTAAAATCTTCTATCGCTTCCTCAATGGTATTGAATTTTTCAGTCATTTTTGTTAAATTTTGCGCAAAATTAAGCTTTATTTATCACAGATACAATAGATGTTAAATCCAATCTGCTTAATGCCGCATTGGACTAATACATATATGCTATCGGTATAAAACACAGATACAACGCGATAATCTGCGACTTCTGCGAGGTCGAACAAATGAATATTAACAAATTTTTTATAAACTTATGAATTCTCCGGGTTCAATAAAATTTAAACACCCTCTACTTAATTAACTGATATTACGCAAATATATTAAAATAGAGATTCCTCATTCCACTGCGCTACATTCGGAATGACAATGTTGGCAATTGAGGGAGAGGGTGGAGGAAGGTTTGTGCCAGTGAAACTGGCACAAA
>JAAXXA010000026.1 GCA_013334735.1 Bacteroidota bacterium | reverse complement strand
ATTTGAAGTTGAAGAGCCACTTCCTCCCCAATAAAGCCATGCTGAAACAGTATAAGCGCTTGTTGGCATTGTTACAGTTCCAGTAATTTTACTCGAACTTCCGTTAAATCCCGCTCCCTGGCTAATTTTCCCATTCGCAGATGAAAAAGTTATTGAAGTATTTGTGCCATTGCTTGAACCCCAAAGATCATTTGAATTGCCCTCCATATCCCAGTATGAAACGAGTCCCGTAGTGAGCGAACCAGAGTTATCTACCTGAAACCTGTTTCCGTAAGACATGCTGCTTTTAGGCAAATTAAATGTTGTTGATCCATTACCAACACCATAAGTGGTACCTATAGCGCTATACAAATTGGAATATGTTGATCTGGAAACAGCGCTACCGTCAGCTAAAAGCCAACCGGAGGGAATGGCATTGAACAATCCAGCCCACATCAGAACTGCGCCCGATGGAACACCGCTTGCTGCCCAGCTAAGAACTCCTGATCCATCGTTTTGAAGTAACTGCCCGGAAGCGCTTGCTTGTACCACTGGTAGAGTATATGTAATATTTGCATTTTGATTCCCACCTTGAAAAATAGTATGATAAGTTGGTGAAGTTCCGCTTTCTAATATGCCTATAGTACCCTCGATCGTGAGTTTTTGACCAGGGTTTATGTTTCCAATACCTACATTACCATTCTTCAAAACAGTCATGGCATTAGCGGCATTAACTCCTGTGCCTGAACCAATTCCTATTTCAAAAATAGGATCTGTATCAACCCAACTATCTGCTGTTCCACCTCCTACATTATATCGTCCCAACGTAAAAGAACCATAACTGCTTGCTGTTGTTATTAATCCTAATGCTGTTGAAAAATTGCCACTTGCTGTGTTTCCATTTCCTATAGCTACTGAAACAATTCCTCCTGCCGTATTATCATATCCTATTGCTGTTGAATACAAGCCATTTGCTCTAGTACTTCTTCCTATTGCTACTGAAGCTTCTCCATTTGCTACTGAGCTTAATCCCATTGCTACTGACAGGTGTCCATTTGCTTCTGTTGCGCTTCCCATTGCTAATGAATAAGTACCAACTGCTTTAGTACCCCATCCCATTGCTATTGAATAATTCCCTGAAGCTGTAGTCCAATCTCCCATTGCTACTGAATAAGTACCATTTGCTTTTGTACAATGTCCCAATGAAGTTGAATAATCACCGATATTAGCATTGTTCCATTGAGTTCCATCAACATATCCTGCTCTAAAAGCGCCTTTTTTCGGGTACCAGATTAGCTTTGAACCTGCGCCGGTTGATGATAAATCTGTTCCTGAGCCATAAGTTCCTAATGCAAGTATTCCACCATCAGGTGTAGTGGCTCCCTTATCAAGCGTAAGTTTAAATTCAGGAGAGGTAGTCCCTATTCCCACATTTCCACCTGCATTGTAAATATTACTACTATTCAGCGCCCATTGAGAACCATCCCAGTAAGTTGTATTTCCTGTCGCTGTACCTGTGCCTAGTAATCCTGTTGCCCCGGTGGATCCGGCCGCTCCATTATTACCTGTTGGTCCCTGAGGTCCCATGGCTTGTATCCATTGAGTTCCATTCCAGTAATAAAATCCGGCAGGAGAAAGCCCACTTACGCCATCGTTATAAACCATAAGACTTGTAGCCAATGGTGTATTAAAACCACTTACGTCGGAATTAGAACTCAATGAAATACGCGGAATAAGGATTCCCATTCTACTGCCCGTTGCTCCAGAGGGTCCTGCAACAGAGCTTGAAATATCTAACATTGCGGAGTTATCGGCGGCAGCGCCTGTTATGTTGATAGCTATACCTTGCGCATTACTATAAATAATTAAAAACTGACAATTAATAACAAGTAAAGCAAAAGCAATACATTTTTGTATCATAAATGTTTTTTTAGTTCTCATTGAATTGTTTTTCATAAAAGCTTCTTTAATTTACTAATAATGAATTGTAATATTTTTTGTGGTTTAAATACTTTGAAAAAAAGATTTATTTTATTCGAAATTACAGTTTGTTAATTAATCACTACGATTCCCGTTCCTGGTACATGCCCTTCAACATCATAGTATATTCTAAAATTATTTACATACGACATTCTGCACCATGATGCTCCACAATCTCCTGTTCTATATATATAAACCTGCACAGCATCTCCCGGTTGCACTGTTATTGAGTTGTCTGTACATGTTTTTACAGGTTGATTTTGGGCATTAGAGTTTTCAGTACCAACAGCAACTCCATTTACATAAGTCCTTCCCATTGTTCCCGAATTAGTCGATCCCCAAATATCGTAACTCACCTTTATTTTACCCCCTGTCCATACTACAATTTCTTTCTTTTTAGTGTAAGATGTCTCTGTTACCGATGCTGTCGCATCTGCCGATAATTGTAGCGTACTGGAAGGGGTTAGCAGGTATGTTGTTCCTGCAGTCCATGATAAACTACCGGCAGTTGCTCCCGCAGTTAATATTTTACCATTATTTGTTGTGCTGGTTGCCGGAACATGGAGGTTGCCATCGCCTGTCGGATGAGTGTAATTAGTTGCTCCATCAGCCACATTCAAGATTGATCTGGCTGTAGCCGCTGATAGCACTTCCGGAACTCCGGTACCCGCTGTATTACGCCCCAGTAAAGAAGCTGTAGCCATATCATTCATCTTTGCCAATGTTACTGCTTTAGCTGCAATGGTAGTTGCATTTCCTACCGAAGTAATATCCCCTGTCAAATTAGCATTAGTTGTTACAGTTGCTGCATTTCCGCTTATATTTATTTGATCACCTGTATTAGTTCCTGAAGCAGTCCCTCCGCCAGTAACAAGCGTTCCTGTAGTTGCAGGTAGAGTTAAGACAATTCCTAAACCAGCGTCAGCATTAGGTTGCAATGAAACATTACCGGAAGAAGACCCTGCTAATCTTATAACTCCTAATGTAGTTCCTGCCAAACCCAAATCTAGTAATGCACTTGGATTTGTCGTACCAATTCCAACATTGTTTCCATTATCAAATATCTGGCTGCATGCAGCATTTGATCCATTATATTTCAGTAAATAATTAGCATTTGTACACCCTATCGGACCTGTTGCACCGGCAGCTCCTTGTGGTCCTGTTGGTCCTTGTATTCCCTGACTTGCCGAAGTGTCTAATGCTACTGATTCTATTTTCCATGCTTTATTTGCAAGAACTGTTTGTTGTGTAGTTACTGAAATAATGCTATCAAACTGTAAGGATTTACCACCTCCTATTGCAGGTACAACGTTATATTCCAAAATTGATATTGATTTTACTTTGTTTCCGGCAGCTAAAGTTTGCCCTGCATGCAACCAAAAAGGAGATGCGGAAATATTAGCCATAGCTGGTACACCATCAATAAGAATTGCCGGTGTTTGAGCATAAGTATTATTTATAAACCATGCTGAACTAAAAAATATTCCAGCAGTTATAACTTTTAATATTTTCATTGTTTTCATGTTTTTCATGTTTTTAAAATTGTTGGATATATTTTACAAAATTATTATACTTACAGTAATTTACTTAATTATCTGTCGTTTCAGTGAATTTCATCCAGTTTGAACCGTTATAGACCCTAAGTCCAGGTGTATTATCAGTTTGATAGATCATCATACCTGCCACTTTGGTCGTAATTGCATTACGCTGTACTTTCGTCATGCGGGGAATCACAAATCCTTTAGTTGTTGATGCCAGCTCTAGCAAGTTTGAAACTCCGGGGTTTGATGTTCCGATACCGATGTTGCCATAACCATCAATACGCAGGCGTTCAGCAAGAGTGTTTGTATTATCAGTATTGTTACCACCGAAAGTTTTTATGGCAAAATAAGCAGGACTATAATTGTTCCCGGCTCTTACTGTTTCTAAGACAGCCACAATACCGGCATCCCATCCGTAAAACTGTAAACCAACGCCACTACCTGTGCCTCCATTGGGGCTATTAGTTAAGCGTAAAGGGTAAACAATGGATGATATGTCTGAATTGGCTACCTCTAGTTTCTGATTTGGGGTGGTGGTTCCTATGCCTACATTGCCAATGAAATATGAATCTCCTGTACCATTGATTGAAAGTGTACCTGTTGCTGTATTTATGTTTCCTGCATTGTCCACCACAAATCTATATGCATTACCTGCTGCATTTGAGGTATAGAACAAGTGTCCTCCCAAATCTGATGGTGGTTTTATAGCTATACCACCATCGCCAAATGCTTCAACGTACACATTGGCGGTGTTTGCATTTGAAACTATATGAAGAGCATTGCTTGGAGCAGATGTTCCAATGCCTACCCTGCCGCCATTGGTGATTCGCATATTTTCAACAGAATTTGTTATAAAAAGAATATCTTTACTCTGCCTTGTTCCTATCCATAAATCTCCCAGATAGGATTCAATGGTTGCAGCTCTGGTTGTGCCTTCATAAAAATTAAGAATAGGATTCTGATTAGCAATATCTGTTAATCGCATCTGTACTCCTGTTCCGCTAATTTCAAGTTTGGATGCAGGACTCATTGTCCCTATACCAACATTACCTGTGTTATTATTATAAATATCATTATCACTCTTAGTCCACACACTGTTTAATGTATTGGAGGAAAGAGATAAACCCGTTCCTGCGCTATAAGTGGTTGGTGTTGTCCAAGTGGGTGTTTGTAACGTCCCTCCGGAAGTTAATACCTGCCCAGTTGTTCCTGCGCCAGCAGGCGATATTACCGGACGCCAAACTGTGCCGTCCCACCAGTAAAAACCACCCCCCACACCTCCTGTCATTGAAGCATTAGAGTTATATACTACAAGCGAAATGGTATCACCTGATGTTATAGTTGTGTTATCAGTTGTGCTTTGCAGTGATAATCTGGGTATTAATATTCCCTGATTTGTGGAACTTATATCAAGTACTGCAGAATTATTTGCTGCATTTCCGTTGGTGTTTATGGCTATTCCCTGAGAAAAAGAATTCAAAGTGAAGAGTGAAAAATGGAAAGTTATTAAAAAGCAAAAAACATGTTTAAATAATTCTACTCTATAAGCAAAAATATTTTTAGTAAAAGAAATTTTATTTTTTTTCATGGTCTTTTTTTTATATTAACCCTATTAAAATTCTCAGTTGGTTAATAATTAAACAAATGTACAAATTTTTGCTAAATTTATTTATTAATAATGTAAATTTACCCACTAATTTTTATAAAATAACCTAAAAATAATTTATAAAATGGAGAAACAATTGTTAGACAAATCTTTTAAACAATCTCTTGGATTGTTTGATGCCACAATGATTGTTGTAGGCTCAATGATAGGCTCAGGTATTTTTATAGTTACCTCAGATATAGCCAGAATGCTAGGTTCTCCTTTTTATATCCTGATCACTTGGTTAATCACCGGACTTATTACAATTATAGCGGCTCTCAGCTATGGCGAGCTTGCAGGGATGATGCCTAAAGCAGGGGGTCAATATGTTTATCTTAAGGAATCGTACAATTCGTTGGTGGGTTTTTTATATGGCTGGACATTATTTCTTGTTATTCAAACGGGTACTATTGCAGCTGTTGCGGTTGCTTTTGCAAAATTCACAGGTGTTCTAATACCTTCGTTAAGTGAGAAAAATATTTTATTGGATATTAATGGATTTCAGATTTCAGCAGCGCAATTTCTAGCTATCGCAAGCTTGATCCTGCTTACATTTATTAATTACAGAGGGATAAAAAATGGGAAAATTTTACAAAAAAGTTTTACGGTTGCCAAAATACTGGCGCTTTCAGGCTTGATATTAATAGGATTTTATGTCGCTTTTAATTTTAATTATTGGAGCGAAAACTTTGATAATATGTGGAAGGCAACAACCACAGTTGTTGGAAGTAACAACATAATTTCAATTAAAAATATAAGTGGATTAGCAATAATGGCAGCAATAGGAGTAGCTATGGTAGGCAGTGTTTTTTCGAGTGATGCGTGGAACAACATAACTTTTATTGCCGGAGAAATCAAAAATCCTAAAAAAAATATTCCTCTCAGTTTATTATGGGGCGTTCTTATTGTTACAGTACTTTACATTTTAGCGAATATTGCATACCTTGGATTATTGCCAATAAAAGGTTCGCCCGAAGCTACCGATGTAATTGGAAGGGGGATACAATTTGCCGCGTCCGAAAGAGTTGGAGTTGCGGCAGCAAGTCAGATTTTTGGCGGTGCAGCAGCAGTGATTATGGCTGTTTTGATTATGATATCCACATTTGGTTGTAATAATGGGCTTATCCTTTCGGGAGCGCGGGTATATTATGCCATGGCAAAGGACGGATTGTTTTTTAAAAAAGTTTCTGTTTTAAATAAATTTGCTGTACCCGGTATTGCGCTTATATTTCAATGTGTTTGGGCTAGTATTTTATGTTTATCGGGAAAATATGGAGATCTGCTCGACTACGTTGTGTTTGCGGTGCTTCTATTTTACATTCTTACAATAATCGGACTTTTCATTTTACGAAAAAAGAAGCCGGATGCAGAACGCCCATACAAAGCTTTTGGATATCCCGTTTTACCTATCCTTTATATTGTTATCGCTTTGGCAATGTGTATTGATCTCCTGATATGTAAGCCAAACTATACATGGCCCGGAATTATAATTGTCCTTATTGGTATTCCCGTGTATTATATTATGAAAAAATCTGAAATTTCTTAATAAACTTCTCTATCCTATACTGTAGTCGGAATAAATTTCCACATTTTGTTCGCCGCGACGAATGAATTACGATACCCGTAATTGTTAATTCGTAATTTGTAATTGTTTAGTTACTTCTAAAATCACAAACCTGTAGTGAGAAAAGCCGAACTATCGTTGCTCCTTGTTCTTAAATCATTAGCCACAGCGAAACATTATATACTACAAATATAAATTATTTATTGATTTGCGCGAATAGCATCCACGGGATTAAGCCTGCTTGCAATATATGCAGGTATCAATCCTGAAATAAGTCCTATAATGCCGGATGTTATAAGTCCTTTCATTATATTTCCCATTCCTAATGTAAACTTAATTTCAAATAAAGCAGAAACAATAAGAGTTCCCGAATACACCAATAAAAGTCCGATAATACCACCAATAATTGAGAGAATAATAGCTTCAAAAAGAAATTCAAAAAGGATAAAATATCTCTTTGCCCCCAGCGATTTTTGAATACCTATAATACCTGTTCTCTCTTTTACTGAAACAAACATAATGTTTGCAATACCAAACCCGCCAACTAAAATTGAAAACCCGCCTATAAGCCATCCCACTATAGAGATAACTGCAAACAAACTATCAAAACCTTTAAGAAGCAAATCTGTTTCGTTTATTGCAAAATCATCTTCTGCAGAAGGCTTTATTCGGTGTTCGGAACGTAAAATTCCTGTTAGTTCGTCTTTTAGTTCGCTGTTTGAAATATTTTTTTTTGCCTTTACTACTATGATGGGGTCCATGCTTTCGGAGCGTATGTCAAGAATATTTCTTACATAATTAACAGGTAATATTACCTCTTTGTCTGAGTTGTCGCCTAATAAATTTTCACCTTTTTTCTTTAGCAAACCTATCACTTTAATTTTACGTCCAAAAATTTTAATATCCTTTCCCAAGGGATCTGCATAGTTGTATAAATTTTCAGCAATATAACTTCCAATAATGGCAACATTTTTACCCCCGGTTGACTCAAGCTCCGAAAAATATCTGCCATTATCAATTTCCATGGGCATAGTTTTGTTATAATCATGTGAAACGGCAAGTATTACAGCGCCTTCTATACTGTTGCTAAGATATTCAACTGTTTTGCTTGTTGAAGCTAAAAATGATACAGATTCTGTCCCTATACTTTTTTTCTCAATTGCCTTAATATCTGAAAATTTTGGAACAGGTCTGTTCATATATTTCCACCATGGATAATCCGAGCCAAACGACCATGGCCATTTTTGAACAAAAAGAACATTGTTGCCAAGAGATTCGATACTACCTCGTATTTCTTTTTCCATTGAATCAACCACGGTAAAAACCGAAATAATTGCAAAAATTCCTATTGTAATACCAAGCAGCGATAAGATAGTTCTTAACTTGTTTACTATTAATGCATTTATAGCAAACAGATAACTTTCTCTGAATAGTTTGAAAAATAAAATTAAAGGATTTTTTTGCATATATATTCCCTTATCGCTGTATATTTAATTATACTAAATATGGGGTAAATTTGTACATTTTTTTTAAAAGGTAATCAGTAATAGGTAAACAATAATCGGAACTTTTACTGATTACCGATTAATTTTTTTACCGATTACCAAAATTCAGGAATGTAATAATTTATTCCGCATAAAGTATATTTGAGAATAATGGGACGGTAAAATTACATTTATTTATTAAAAAAAATGTAAGAAATATGATTGATTCGACTCCAAAAAGTTAAATTCAGGAATAAAGTCCAATTAGATGTTGGATTCAATATCTTAATCATTAATGCTTAATTCAAACAAGAATACTGATTAATAGAGCATTAAGTATGAATTTAACAACATATAACACTTTTCGCAAAGAACACAAGAAATAAATGCTTCAAATATCTTAAAATTAAAGAAAAATAGAATAATTTTGCAAATTAGTTTTTCCAGTTTACCTAAACTTTAGTTGAAAATTATTTTAGGATATTTGATTTTAAAGGAGCTGTTTTGGTATAGCAAAAGAATTGCTCACGATGAAATAATAAATGTTCTGATACAAAATGTAGGCTCAATGAATGATAAATTTTATCATTTTTTGTAACCAAAAAGATGTTTCGATGGTAATAATGGAATTAGACATTTTGAACACTAATTAAAAAAAAAGATAAAAAATGGGACTTTTCTCTTTTTTGACAAAAGAAATTGCAATTGATCTGGGAACAGCCAATACAATTATTATACACAACGATAAAGTTGTTGTTGACGAACCGTCTATTGTTGCAATCGATAGACAATCGGGGCGAATTATTGCCGTAGGTAAAAAGGCTATGATGATGCATGGTAAGACACATGAAAATATCAAAACAATTCGTCCGTTAAGAGACGGTGTTATTGCCGATTTTCATGCTGCCGAACACATGATAAGGGAAATGATCAAGATGATCAGTCCAAAAAAATCGCTTTTCCCTCCTTCACTTAAAATGGTTGTATGTATTCCATCAGGTATTACTGAAGTTGAAGAGCGTGCTGTAAGAGACTCTGCCGAACAAGCAGGCGCAAAGGAAGTCAGGCTAATTCACGAGCCTATGGCTGCTGCTATTGGTATTGGCATTGATGTTCTTGAGCCAATAGGTAATATGGTTATAGATATCGGTGGTGGTACCAGCGAAATTGCAGTTATTGCACTTGGAGGTATCGTTTGCAATAAATCTATTCGTGTTGCAGGTGATGAATTCAATGATGATATTGAAGAATATATGCGCAAACAACATAATATACATATTGGCGAACGTACCGCCGAAACTATTAAAATTGAAGTTGGGGCAGCTCTATCTGAAATTGAAAACCCTCCTCCCGATTATGCCGTTCACGGTAGAGATATGCTTACCGGTATTCCTAAAGAAATAATGGTTAACTATTCCGAAATAGCTCATGCTCTCGACAAATCTATTTCCAAAATTGAAGCTGCGGTATTAAATGCTCTTGAAATGACTCCGCCTGAACTTTCTGCCGATATTTTCCGGACAGGTATTTATCTGGCAGGTGGAGGTTCTATGCTGAGAGGTTTAGATAAAAGAATCTCGCTTAAAACCAAACTCCCCGTTCACATTGCTGAAGATCCACTTAGAGCGGTTGCCCGCGGTACCGGTATTGCTCTTAAAAACTTTGACAAGTTTACTTTCCTCATCAAGTAAATTGTTACCGTGCAGCTAATGAATAAAAAACAGAACACTTAAACAATATGAGAAATTTTTTTCTTTTTCTGTTGAAAGAGCATTTTTTTTTCCTGTTTTTTATTCTTGAAGTGTTTTCCTTCGTTCTCATCATTCAAAATAATTATTACCAGAAGTCGGTTTTTATTAATTCCTCGAACGAATTTACTGGAGGTGTGTTCAAAACATTTAACGATATTTCACAGTATTTTTCATTGAAAGATGCCAACCGTAAGCTTTCCGAGGAAAATGCCAGACTTATGAATGAAGCCAAAAAATATTATTTTAAAAGCAACAATAATGTTTTTAGTCAAATTGATACACTTTTTCATAACGATACTCTTTACGTTCAACAGTATGAATTTGTCAGTGCGAAAGTGATCAACAACTCAATTAACAAACGAAATAATTACTTAACAATTAACAAGGGCAGCAATAATGGAATAACTAAAGATATGGGGGTTATTACTTCTGACGGTATAGTTGGTATAGTGATGGATGTATCTCCTCATTTTTCAAGCATTCTTTCAGTTCTTCATAAAGATTCAAAAATAAGTGCAAAAGTTAAAAAGAATGGACACCTTGGTACTGTTATTTGGAAAGGAGGAGCCTATCGTACGGCTGAGTTAATAGATATTCCTACACATGTTAAACCATCTATTGGCGATACAATTATTACCAGCGGAAATTCTACTAGTTTCCCTGAAGGAATTAACATTGGGACGATATTAAGTTATAAAATTGAAAAAGGAGATAATTTTTACAATATATCCATAAAATTAAGCACTGATTTTAATAATATTTCTTATGCTTATGTTATTAAGAATATAATGAAAGGTGAGTTGGATAAAATAAATAAAAATGAAATAAATGATTAACCTGATTTCCCGAAATATTATTCGTTTTATTTTTCTTGTGCTTTTTCAGGTGATTGTTCTTAATAATATACAATTGAATGGGTATATAAATCCTTATTTATATGTCCTTTTTATTATAATGCTACCTTTTGAAACACCTAAATGGTTACTAATTATTTCTTCGTTTTTATTAGGTTTATTTATTGATATATTTTCAGGAACAATAGGTGTACATGCTGCAGCTTGCGTCTTTTTGGCTTATTGCAGACCGGCAGTTCTTAGAGTGGTATCTTCAAAAAAAGAATATGAACAGGGTATATATCCTATTATTCGAGATCTAGGATTCAGATGGTTCTTTTCTTACTCTCTGATTCTTGTTTCGGTTCATCATATTTTGTTATTTTTCTTAGAAGCATTTAGTTTCAGAGAATTTTTCAGTACATTTTTTCGCTCGTTCCTAAGTATTATTTTTACAATGTTGTTAATTGTTATTAGCCAATATATTATGTATCGGCCTAAGAAGAAGTAACTGTCAATTTACAATTTTAGCCCTTGTTGATGATCCGTCACGGCAGATACCAATAAAGGCTAAAAATCTTGAATAAAAGCGTTATACTTTATCTATTGACAAACTTAATCTTTGATGCAACGTAATGAAAAACCGTATGCCTTATTGTAGTCGTTCATAGCGCAGTTGCCACTGCCGATGTTTACGTTTCTGCCACTGGGATCATTGAATCGCACACTGCTCCAGTACCATCCGTCGGAACCACGATAGCTCAGCGAACCATTGCTGACATCCAGACGCCCTGCACCATGGATTTTTAACACCGAACCATAAGTGCCTGTAGCATCATTATCATAATCAACCCACCCGCCGGTTGCATCCGCATTAAACCATTCCGTATTTGTAGGGATACGCCAAGCTGTGCCAAGCTCGATAGTACAAGGGTCGTTAGCCGGAAGCCAGTCACTGGTTTCGCTAATTGTAGTAATCCATGTTGTATTGGGTGTTCGTGTTGTGCCATCGTGTTTAAAGCCTTGCTTACGGTTAAACTGCCAATACCAACCCGCAGAAGGCTCAGTGGCATCAGTTGCCGAAGTTGCCTGATTAGTTGAACCCAAATTTTGTGTTATCCAACATTTACTTTCGCCAGAAAGACTTGTTGTTAAAGTTCCATAGTTTACTGTCTTATCAACAGGCGCTACATTACCTGCAACATGATTAATTACTAAAGTGGAGCCACATTCAAAAATAGTATTATAGGTTATTGTATTGGAATTAATGCTTGAATTACATGTATTCTCTGCTCGTACTCGATAATAATAGGTTGTTTGTCCTGTTAATCCTGTTACATTATAGCTTGTTACATTGCCTGCATTATAATTATTAAAGCCTGTTACAAAACTAGTAAAACTAATACTAGTAGATACATCAAGGCGGTAACTTGTTGCATCAACAGAGGTATTCCAGTTTGCTGTAAATTGTGTTCCTGTGGCTCCGCTGCCTGCCGTGGCAACAGGCGCTATTAACGCAGCTGCCGGTGATGATGATAATGATGAATTGCCAACACTTATAAGCGCTGCCGTATTATTAATGTCATTTTCGTTAGTGTTACCGGCTATGCTATATGCAAAGAAAGTAATGCAAAATACAAATAAAAAGATTGAAGTTTTTTTCATTATATTTTATTGTTATGAATTATTTAATTGCAAATATAATTCATCTTTAATTAATAAACAAAACAATATAATGAATTGGGAAATAAATATGATGAATTAATAAACAAGCATAATGAATGAGAAAATATAATTGAAGATTAAAGAATTTACTAACGTCAAGCAATACTGCTGCTGTCTATATCAAACTTTTTCGTCATTACACTAATTTATTTAATACAACGGAGTGAATGCCCGTAAGACTTACCACCATTATCCACGTATGTGTCGTAATCCGTGTTAATGGCCAGTCTCCTGCTATTATATGTATCGATCTGATTACTGCTCCAGTAATAACCATAATGACCTCCTGAAACACGACCGTCTAAAGTCCCATTGTTATCTAAATAACCTGCCGCATGAAGAACTAAAACAGAACTGTAAGTGTTGTTATAACCCACCCATGCACCATTTGCATCCGCATTAAACCATTCAGTAGTGGTGGGAATACGCCAGCCAACACCAAGTTCGATAGCGCAGGGATCTCGAGCTGCAATCCAGTTAGAACTTTCACCAATTAATGTTATTGTCCATGCAGGAGTTAAAATAGTTGTAGAGGTTGCGCCAGTGTGTTTGTATCCCCGAGATCGATTAAACTGCCAATACCAACCTGCTGAGGCTTCTGTGTTATCGGTTGCTGAAGTTGCCTGGTTGGTAGCGCCAAGGTTTTGAGTTATCCAGCATCTACTTT
>JAAXXA010000025.1 GCA_013334735.1 Bacteroidota bacterium | reverse complement strand
AGAAATAGAATACTACAATAATAAGCGCAAACATTACGAGCATCTGTATGCCGCCTCCACTGTTATTGCCGTCTGCGGGTGGAGCCATTAAAATAATAGATAGAAAATTTGTCATTGTTTTTTTTGTTTAGTTATTTGTTATTTAATTAATGGTTAATTTGAAAATTTGAAAATGTGCTAATTTGAAAATATGCTAATGTGCTAATTTGAAAATGTGTTAATGTAATCAGGGTGTTAAAGTTTAATTGTATTATATCATTTGCCAACTGATTACCGATTACCCTTTTTACCGATTACCAATTTTTACCGATTACTTTTTTTATTTGTTTTCTTGTCAAATTATTTTTCTTCCTCCGGTACTTTAATATTGACTTTTATTGTAAGTATTTTTGTACTGGGTTGAGTATTTGCAACAATAGTAATTGTTTTGTTCTGGAAGCCTTTTTTGCCTTCACTATTAAAAGTAACATCAATCGTTCCTTCTCCATTAGGTTTGATGGGTATTTTAGGATAATCGGCAACAGTGCAACCGCAACTTCCTTTGGCGTCAGTAATAATCATATCTGATTTACCGACATTTTTAAACTTATAAGAGAATGAAACTTTTTCGCCTTGAATAATCTGTCCAAAATCGTGAACATCTTCACTAAAAGAGAATTTCGGTAACTTTGATGTATCGGAATCTCCATTTGATGTATTGGGGTTGTTTACTATATCTGCTGATAAAGCTTGATCTGCACTATTATTCCCATTTTTGCATGAAATAGCAAATAATAGAACTATGCAGATAAAACTTAATCCAAAAAATATATGTTTCATTTTATTTAATTAGAATATTGTGCAAATATAAAAAATATAAATTACTAAGAAACTGTTTTGAATTTTCATATTTGGTTTTATTACTAATCTTTAAAAGTCACTCAGAGCCGTCCGCCTTTCAGGACGTGTCGAAGAGTGGCTATTCGGCATACTTCGACACGCTTATACTTCTACTATCGTTTCAGTATAATCGGCTAAGTATGACCTCATAAATCTGTCTTTTTTAATCTTTATTAAATATCAAAACAGTTTCTAAAATACTAAAGCAAATTTTAACATCATACATCATACATATAACATGATTTTACATCAATCCTCTTCCTGATTTTTTTATCATATTTGACTTTTTAAAGTCATCGATCAGTTTATCAAGAATCCCGTTTATAAAGAGGTTGCTTTTAGGAGTGCTGTACATTTTAGCAAGATCAATGTATTCGTTAAGTGAAACTTTTACTGGAATTGAAGGAAATTCGAGAAGTTCGCACACTGCCATTTTCATCAAAAGAATATCCATCATTGCTATTCTGTCCATTTCCCAGTTACGTGTTTTTTCTGCAATTATTTTTCCGAATTCCTCTGATTTTAATATAGTTTTCCGAAAAAGACTTAATGCGAAATCACGATCCTCTTCTGAAATAAACAGTTCTAATTCTGAAAAAGTTTTATCGGCATTATCAGGTCTTGAAGTTTTAACAATTTTCAGAAGAATAATATTCGCTATATCAATATCGTCAATCCAAAATATACTTTTTTCCTCGTAAAACTGCATCAACTGTGGGAAGTCAACAATGTAATTTCTAATTAAAGCGACAATAACATTTTTGTCATTTTCATAATTATTTTCTTCTGAAGATAAGTATTTTGCATATTCGGGTCCTCCTCTGAAATTGTTAAAAACCCTGCGTACAATTTCATTTTCACCAATCCACGAAATCTTTCGCTTTTCAAAATAATCACTTAATGTTTTATTTCCGGCAAGTTTTTCAAGAAACATGTTTTTTATAAAACGTTCATTTGGATTTAAGTCCGACTCCGAAGGGAGTTGCTTTTGTTTTGCTTCTTCCAATTGCCTTTTGGAAAAGTCATGGATTTCGATTAAAAATGAAAGTTGGTAAAGAAATAATTCGTAAAAACGATTTATACTATTTAGTAATTCTTTTTCGCCTGTACCGATGTTATCCTGCCCCGCATTGAAATTTCCATACAATGCCTGCATTACCTTAATTCTTAAATGCCTTCTGCTTAACATACAATGAATAATGAACAATTTATTTGTGTCTGTATATAGGATAAGAAATTATGTTATTTTAGATTTTAGATTTGTGATTATAGATTGGAAAACGGTTTTTAAATCATAAATCTTAATTCTAAAATCTTAAATTATTTCAGAAATAGAAGTTAATACACAGATTAGTTAGTTTTGGCAAATGTATGTATTTTTATTTCAGAATTAACAAGAAATTATAAAGAAAACAAAAAAAATAGTAACAAAACTCACATCGGGCAAATATATAGAACGCGGATAACGCTGATAATTATGATGGACGCAGATAAATCATATTTAATCATAAACGATCTGAGCTATACTCGTTCAGTTAAGAGGCAATTTATTTAGAGGTTGTCCGTAATATAACGGTTCTGTCATAGTGAGCTGTCACACTGAGCGAAGTCGAAGTGCGAACTATACAAAACAGTTGATCGTAAGATGCTTCGACTTCGCTCAGCATGACAATAGCGACAAAAAAAGAACATTATGGACAGACATTATTTAATCGAATATTTCAGGAGGATAATCTATTTTTTCTAAAAACAAACCTTTCGCAGGTACCGAATAACCTGCATCGCAACGATTTTTATTTTCAATGATTGTTCTGAATTCATCTAATGTGATTTTGGATTTTCCCACGTCAATTAATGTTCCGACTATAGCGCGAACCATATTCCTGAGAAAACGATTCGCGGTAATTGTGAAAACAAGAATATTATTTTCTTCGTTCCAATTTGCCAAAAATATTTTGCAATTATTATTATTTACATCAGTATGAAGTTTTGAAAAGCTTGTAAAATCTATATGTTTGTATAATATTTCACATGCAGCATTCATTAATTTAATATTAAGATTCCCATGAACACACCATGAATGTTTGTTTTCAAAAGGATTTTTATTTCGGGAAATATAATATTTATAAGTGCGTGAAATTGCGCTAAATCGGGCATGGGCTAATGAATTTACAGGTATTACCGTATTAATGGATATGTCCTCCGGCAAAATTGCATTCAGGCTATAAACGGTTTTATTTAATGTTTCATTATCAAAAGAAAATGAAGTATCGAAATGAGCGTAAAACTCTCTTGCATGAACGCCTGCATCGGTTCGCCCTGCGCCTGTTATTTCAATTTTTTCCTGTAATAATTGTGATATTGCTTTTTCTATTTCTGCCTGCACGGTAATTGCATTATCCTGTGCCTGCCAGCCGTGGTAGTTAGTTCCGTCGAATGATAATTTTAAAAAATAGCGGGGCATAAGAAAAATTTACTGTGCTGAAGTCATCACCAATTTTCCATGAACAATACCTTTAAGACCTATAAGTTTATCGGCAAGTTCGCGAAGTTTTTTTGCTTTACCTTTTACTGCAATAGTTTCAAGGCAATTATGATGATCCAAATGTACATGCTGAACCGAAAGAATAAGCTCGTGGTAATCGTGCTGCAAATTTGTAGATTTGCTTTGCAGTTCTCTTCGGTGATGGTCGTAAACAATAACAATAGCGCCTGCAACAATTTTATTTTCATCCCAGTCTTTTTCAACCAGACTTTCATGAATAAGAAACCTTATTGCCTGTGAACGATTAGGGAAATGATTCTGAATTACAAGTTTGTCAAGCTTTTCGAGAAGTTCTTCTTCGAGCGAAACTCCAAAACGTTTTATCTGCATATTATAAAGTATATATAATTTTAAAGTTTGTGATAATTTTAGATTTGTGAATTTAGATTTATGATTAAAAATTGATATCCATCCTAAAATAAAATATCTGAAATCTTAAAAATCAAATGAGATGACATTAAGGATTATTTTTTAGAATTTGTTTTAAGCCATTCATACCATTTGTCCATTCCAACGCCTGTTTTAACTGATACTTCAATAAATTCGAGATGATGATTTATTCGTGAAGCATATTCTTTTGCCTTTTCAACATTAAAGTCAACGTAAGGCAACAGATCCATTTTATTTATGATGCAAAGCTGCGACGACATAAACATATTTGGGTATTTAATAGGTTTGTCGTCTCCTTCTGTAACACTTATTATCACTACTCTTTTTGATTCACCTAAATCGAATAATGATGGACAAACCAGATTTCCGACGTTTTCAATAATAAGTATTGAATTTTCTGCAACATCAAGTTTTTTAACAGCTTTATTTATCATATCTGCATCAAGGTGGCAGCCATTTCCCGTATTAATTTGTATTACCGGAGCGCCGGTTGCATTTATACGATTTGCATCGTTCATAGTTTGCTGGTCGCCTTCGATGACAAAAAAATTATTTTCTTTTTTTATTTCATTAATTGTGCGTTCCAGAAGGCTTGTCTTTCCTGAACCTGGAGAGCTTACAAGGTTTAAAGTGAAAATGTTTTTTGCTTCAAAATAACCACGATTTCTTTCTGCTAATTTGTCATTTTTAAGCATTATATTTTGCTCAATAATTATTTCATGACTGTGAGAATGCGTATTATTATCATGGTTATGCTCTTCATGTTCGTGATTGTGCTTTTCATGCTCATGTTCATGAAAATGGTCATGTTCGTGGTGAATGTTATCATGTTTGTGAGAATGGTTAATTTGATGATGGTGGTGATGAATATGATTTTCGTCATCATGTTCATGATCGTGTTCATGCTCAATATTGTGAGTATGTTCAGGATTATTTTCGTCAGAAGGTTTTTTATATGTAACATGGTCGTCTGGTTGACCGCATCCGCAAGTTCCGCACATAATATTAATGGTTAATTATTAATGGTTAATGATAAATTGTTAATGCCGAAATGTCCCGAAATGTCGGTTATATGCAATATATTTAGTGCATTTTCGGACTATTATATATTGGTATTCGTTATTATTTTCAATGGCAAAGTTAAAAAAATAATTTGAGTATAAAGATTAATCAAACTTCAAATGGATTCTATGTACAATCATTTTCTGTGATTAAAAATTACGAATGCAACGTACATACGTTTGCCCATCCTTACCGCCCCATTGGTTTTGATAGCCTCCGTTGAAATTTTGGTCCCATGCGGAAGTATTTGTATTCTCTGTTGAACTCCAATAGTAGTCGTTAACAAAACCGTTAACCGCGGTCTTTTGCGTGTATAATAAATTTAACTCGAATTTCGAAGGTAAATACCAGTCGCCATAAGTAACACCGCTAACTGTTGCTGTATATTCATTGCAAACCCTTGCTGCAAATGTATTACCATCAACCGGTCCTTGATTGGCTATTATTATGGCTGTATTTAATAAGCCTGCGCCAACACCGTCTCCTTTGGCGCAAGTGTTTGTAAAACTGCCACCGTTCCATCTTATTACAGAACTATGATCTGCTGTAGCCGATATTAAACCATGTTGTCCGTTGTCATAAACATAAAAAACAATTCCTCCTCCATAATTTTCTCCAATTGTATGAACTGAATAGCCTCCTGTCGCTCCCGTAGGACCGGCAACTGTTGATGCAGGGCCTGTTGCTCCTGTAGCACCGGTAACACCAATCTGTGTCCATTGTGCTCCATTCCAGTAATAATATCCTGCAGGAGCTAGACCAGATATTCCATCGTTATAAACCAAAAGGCTTGTTGCCAAAGGTGTATGAAAACCTCCTATATCAGTATTGGAGTTTAAGGAAATACGGGGAATGAGAACTCCCTGTCTGCTTCCTGTCGGACCAGTGGACATTGTACCTGAACAGGATACGTCCAATATCGCTGAATTATCGTAAGTAGCACCGGTGGTATTAATAGCTACACCCTGCGAAAAACATTTATTAATTGATAGTTGACAATTGATAAATAATGCAGCATTAACAAAGCTTAGTATTGCTGCAAATGTTATTTTAACTTTCATCTGTTAATATTTTAAAATTAATAATTATTAAAAAGTTCTAACGCATCGTACATAGCTATTTCCGTCCTTTCCGCCCCATTGGTTCTGGTAACCTGAGGAAAAGCCCTGATTCCAAGCAGATGTATTTGAATTTTCGGAAGAACTCCAATAGTATTCAGTATTAAAACCTCCGATGGAAACATTATTCAGGTAAAGTTTGTTCAGCTCATCTTTACTCGGTAAATACCAGTCGCTATAACCACCTCCTGAATAGGAACGACAAACTCTTGCGGCTATTCCGGCTGTAGCGCAACCATTCATAATATCAGTAGTATTCTGGCTTCCCGTACCTAATGCTATGCCGTCTGCGCCAGATATTGTTGTGCTTACGCATCCCCATGGTAAATATGTGCTTTCATCGCTTGATTTAGCAATTAATCCGTGTGTTTGTCCTGATATATAACCGGGATCTCCGGATTGAAATATATATGCGATTATACCTCCCTGATGGCTTCCACCTATTGCAAGCGCTGCAACAAAACTTACCTGATTGCCATAGTTAGTTCCCATGTTATTTGTGGCATAGGCTCTAATATAATAAGTTGAGTTTACATTTAATCCGGTTAAAGAGCTTGTAAATATTCCCACTCCTGTGCCATCAGAGGAAATATTGTCTGCTGTTGTCGGATTTGTTGATATGCTCCAACAAACTCCGCGAGCTGTAACTGTTGCGCCTCCTCCATTTGTTATATTTCCTCCACTTGTTGCCGAAATTTCTGTTATTGAAGATGCTGCTGTAGTTGAAATAGTAGCAACTGTTGGCGATGATGTTGTAAAACTAATCTGATTGCCATAAGCTGTTCCCACATTATTGGTAGCATAAGCTCGAACGTAATAAAGAATATTTCCTGTTAATCCTGTTATTGTACTTGAAAATGATCCTATACCTGTACCATCGGAAGATATATTGTCTGCTGTTGTTGGATTTGTAGATGTACTCCAACAAACTCCACGTGTTGTTACTGTTGTTCCGCCATCATTAGTTATATCTCCACCACTTATTGCTGTTCCTCCTGTTATTGAAGATGCTGCTGTAGTCGATAATATTGCAAGCGAAGATGTTAATGTTGCAAAACTTACCTGATTGCCATAAGCGGTGCCTATACTATTTGAAGAATAAGCTCTGATGTAATAAGTTGTACCTGCTGTTAAACCGTTTATTGAGCTTGTAAACGAACCCGTTCCAGTTCCATTTATTGTTTTACTTCCGCCTGGAGTATATGTAATTGTTGGATTTGTTGACGTACTCCAGCAAACGCCACGTACGTTTACTGTTGAACCACCGTCATTTGAAATATTTCCGCCACTTGTAGCATTGTTATATGATATTGAAGATACCGCAGTGGTTGTTAGTGTTGGAAAATTTAAACCCGACCATGCAGGTAAATTTGAAGTTGGAAGATGTAAAATTTGACCCGGTTGTCCTACCTGCACAAATAACCAAGTTGTTCCATTCCAATATAACATATCCCCTACATTTGAACCCGATGGACCTGCAATACCTGTGGGGCCAACAACTGTTGATGCTGCTCCTGTGGCACCTGTTACACCTGTAGCTCCTGTAATTCCTATTACAACAGAGGTTTCTCCTGTTGGACCTGGTAATAACGAAGCCGCTCCTGTAATACCCGTAGCTCCTGTGGCTCCTGTAGCTCCTATTTCACCAATAGCGCCAATAGACACCCATTGTATTCCATTCCAGTAATAATATCCGGCAGGAGTAAGACCACTAATACCATCGTTATATACCAAAAGGCTTGTTGCTAAAGGAGTATAAAAACCGCTAACATCTGTTATTGAACTTAATGATATACGTGGTATAAGCACTCCCTGCCTACTTCCTGCGTCGCCTGTGGAGACTGTAGCTGAACAGGAAACATCTAATATTGTCGAATTATCAGGTGCGGCGCCTGTTGAGTTAATGGCTATTCCTTGAGAAAAACTACGAACAGTAAACAGTGAAAAATGAATAGTTAGCAAAGCTAAAATCATGCTTCTTAAAAAAAAATATGTTCTTTTATTTTTCATAAATTCATAATTATTTATTGTTAAAAAGACCGAGTACATCTTACATAAAGGTAACTTTGCTTATTGTTAGAAGCCATAGATCCATCAGAAAAAAGCTGTTTGAATGCACCGTTTGCAGCGTTGCTTATGTCCTCAGTTGAACTCCAATAGTGGCTGGTACTAAAACCTCCTATAGAAGCTCTGTTAGTCCAAACCTTATTCAATTCATCTTTACTCGGTAAAAACCAGTCGCTATAGCCATTTAATACTAAATCAGAACACATTTTTGCTCCATAGCTACCGTCCCCTATAATGCTAATAATTGTATTTGTATTTGCATTTCCTGTGCCTAATGCAGTTCCTGTTGCTCCTGTTATTGTCCAGCTACCTGTCCATTGTAAGGATGTGCTTTGATCTGATAAAGGTGATATTAAGCCATGTTGAACATCGGCATCATAACCGGGATCTCCTGATTGTAAAATATAAGCAACTTTTCCACCTTGATAATTATCGCCTATAGCAACTGCTAATGTTGAGAAACTTTCCTGATTACCATAAGTTGTACCTGCAATATTTGTGGCATAAGCTCTTACGTAATAATTAGTGCTGGCGGTTAATCCGTTTATTGAACTTACAAATGTGCCTGTACCGTTACCATCGGTAGTAATATTGTCTGCCGTTGTTGGATTTGATGAAGTACTCCAACAAACTCCACGAACTGTTACTGTTCCACCACCATCACTTGTTACATTTCCTCCACTTGCTGCTGTACCTCCAGTTATAGAATTTGCTGCATTTGTGGTAAGGGTTGGATAAGTTGCTCCTGACCATGTAGGTATTTTTGAGACTGAAAGATTTAAAAATTGACCTACTTGACCAATAGCCACAATTGACCATGATGATCCGTTCCAATATAGCATATCCCCTTCACTATTTCCTGACAGTCCTACTGTTCCCGCCGCGCCTGTTGGACCTGCTAATGTGGATGCTGCGCCTGTTGGACCTGTTAAACCTGTTGGACCTGTCGGACCTGCTTCATTTGATGTAGGACCAGTGGGCCCTACTGCAGTGGATGCTGCCCCTGTATTTCCTGTAACTCCGGTATTTCCTGTAGCACCAGTTGGTCCTTTGGTACCAATATGTACCCATTGAGAAATATTCCAGTAATAAAAACCAGCAGTAGAAAGTCCGCTTAATCCATCGTTATAAACAATTAAACTTGTTGCTATTGGAGTATTAAAACCACTTACATCTGTAATGGAGCTTAATGATATACGCGGAATAAGAATTCCCTGCCTGCTTCCTGCGGAGCCTGATGGACCTGAGCTGGGAGAGGATACATCTAACATGGCAGAATTATCCGGAGGAGCTTCAGTAGAGTTAATTGCCACCCCTTGAGCAAATGTCTGGAAACTGCAAATCGACAAGCTCAGTATGGCAAAAAGTGAAATATAAAAAGTGAAAATAGTAACTTTTAAGCTTCTTTTAATAAAAAAAATATTTCTCATTTTCATAATTTTAATTTTTAAAATGAACGGACACAGCGCACATATTTTAATCCATTTTTTGTTAAGTTGGATTGAGTGCCGGTATTAAAATCTTGATTTAGTGCGCCGTTTAAACTTAATTCGCTGGAATTCCAATAAATGTTTGTGGTAAAACCTCCTATGGCAACTTTATTTAAATAAAGTTTATTCAATTCATCTTTACTGGGGAAATACCAGTCACTATAAATATCTATCACTAAATCTGAACATAGTTTTGCAGCATAGCTTCCTGCTCCTTGAATACTGACAATTGCATTTGTGTTTGCATTTCCTGTTCCTAAAGCAGTCGTTGTTCCTATTAATATAGCAGAGCCATTAAACCATTGTATGCCCGTGCTTTGGTCGCTTGTAGGGGCTACTATTCCATGAGTTACAGAGTCGTCGTAACCAGGGTCGCCGGGTTGTAAGATATAAGCTATTTTACCTCCTTGGTAGCTATCCCCTATAATGAGAGTTGTAAAAGATATTTGATTCCCATAAGCTGTTCCTATACTGTTTGTTGCATAAGATCTGACATAATAAGTTGTGTTTGCTGTCAATCCGGTTAATGAACCTGCAAATGAACCAGAAAGAGAACCATTAGTAGTTTTAGTACTTAATGCAGTTGTTGGATTTTGTGATGTGTTCCAACAAATTCCGGAAACATTTACTGCATTGCCACCATTCCCTGTTATATTACCCCCACTTGTTGCAGAAGTACTAGCAATTAGAGAAGCTGCTGTTGTTGTAATGGTTGCTTGTCCTGCAATATAAATTATTTCATTTCCATAAGAAGTACCAATACTATTAGTGGAATAAGCTCTGATATAATAAGTGTTATTTACTGTTAACCCTGTTATTGAACTTGTGAAAGTACCCATACCTGTACCGTCAGTTGTTTTGTTGTCTGCAGTTGTTGGACTTGAAGATGTACTCCAACAAACACCGCGAGCTGTAACTGCTGCTCCTCCACCGTTTGATATATTACCTCCACTTGTTGCAGTAGTACCTACTGTTGAAGATAATGTTGTTGTTGTAATAGTAGCAAGAGTAGCTGCTGATGTCGTAAAACTTACCTGAGAACCATAACCGGTACCTACAGTACTTGTTCCATAGGCTTTTACGTAATAAGTTGTATTCCCAATCAATCCTGTTAATGAACTTGTAAAGACACCTGAACTTGTTCCGTTTGTGGTTTTACTGTCTGCCGTTGTTGGATTTGTAGAAGTACTCCAACAAACACCACGCGCCGATGCCACAGCGCTACCATTATTTGTAATATTGCCACCACTTGCTGCGCTACCTCCTGTTATTGAAGTTACTGCAGTAGTAATGACCGTTGGAACACTTTGTGTATTAAATGTTCTGTCTGTTCCATAAGCTATACCTACACTATTAATTGCATAAGCTCTCACATGATACAAAGTTCCTCCCGTTAATCCTGTTATTGAACTGGTAAAGGTACCCATGCCACTACCATCAGTAGTTTTGGTAATTAAAGCTATTGTAGGATTTAATGCAGTACCCCAGCAAATGCCACGATCTGTAATGTTTGCTCCACCACCATTTGTGATATTTCCGCCACTTGTAGCGGTACTTAATGTAATTGAAGTTGCCATTGTAGTTGAGAGGACTGGTATAGTTGCTGCAATTGTTGTGAAACTTATTTGGTTCCCATAAGATGTACTAACACTACTTGTAGCATAAGCCCTTACGTAATAAAAGGTGTTTGACGTTAATCCTGTTATTGTACTTGAAAATGAGCCTGTACCTGAGGAATTTAAAGTTTTATTATCTGCTATTGTTGGATTTATTGAAGTACTCCAACAAACCCCACGTGCTGTAACTGAAGTTGTCCCACTATTTGTTATATTACCACCACTTGTAGCGTTCCCTCCGGATATTGAACTTGCAGAGGTAGTCGTTAGGGTTGGAGGAAGTCCTGCTGTAAAAGTTATTTGATTTCCATAAGCAGTTCCCACATTATTTGTAGCATATGCTCTAACGTAATATGTAATTCCTGATGTTAAGCCCCCTAAATAACTATAAAATGTACCTGTACCTGAACCATCAAAGGATATATTATTTGCTGTTGTTGGATTTGATGAAGTACTCCAACAAACACCATAAACTGAAATGTTTGCTCCTCCATCATTGGTTATATTTCCACCACTCATAGCATCAGTTTGTGTTACTGAAGACGCTGTTGAAGTAGTAAGTGTTGGAATAGTTGCTGCTAATGTTGTAAATATTATTTCATTTCCATAAGCTGTACCTTCGCTATTTGTAGCAAAAGCCCTGGCGTAATATGTTGTGTTTTGAATTAATCCGTTAATTGAACTAGAAAATGTGCCTGTTCCAGAGCCGTTATAAGTTAAATTGTCTGCTGTTGTTGGATTTGGCAATGTTTTCCAGCAAACTCCCCGAGCATTAATAGTTACGCCACCATCGCTTGTTACATTTCCACCAATTGTTGCATTAAGTTGCGTTATTGAAGATATTGAAGTTGTAATTACTGTTGGATATATGTAAGACCATGTTGGTATGTTTAAAGTGTTAAGTTGTAGAAAATTACCTGATTCACCAACAGGTATTATTTCCCATGCTGTTCCATTCCAATAAAGCATCTCTCCGGCGCTATTTCCTGATGCAAGTATTCCGCCTGTTGAACCTGTTGGACCTGCTTCAAGTGAAGTAGCGCCTGTGTTGCCGGTAACTCCCGTAGGACCTGCTACTGTGGAAGGAGCGCCTGTTGGGCCTGCTACTGTTGAGGTTGCTCCTGTTTCACCTGTGGAACCTTTAACTCCTGTAGCTCCTGTAACTCCTGCAGCGCCAATCTGTTGCCATTGTTCACCATTCCAGTAATAAAACCCTGAAGGAGAAAGTCCACTTAATCCATCGTTATATACTATAAGACTTGTAGCCAAAGGTGTGTGAAAACCACCTACATCTGTACTTGAACTTAAGGAGATACGAGGAATAAGAATACCCTGTCGGCTTCCGGTGGGACCAGTGGAGCCTATTAATGTAGAAGAAATATCTAACATTGCAGAATTATCGGGTAAAGAGCCGCTAGTATTAATGGATATGCCTTGAGCTATACAGTTAAAAGTACTTATCGACAAACTCAGAGTGAGAAAAAGTAAAAAATAATAAGCGTATATTATACATACTATTTTCTTTGAGATTATAAATATTTTTTTTATTTTCATAATTAATATTTTATTGCGGTAATTAAAGATATTAAAGCCAAGCAAACGTTTGATATTATATTTAATAGGGGATTAGTAAATACATTAAAAAAAAATATTAAATACTTCAATATACTATAAAAAAAGAAGTGTTAAAATTTATGTAAATATACAATAATTTAAGGTGTTTTATACAAAAATCTATCTATATATTTATATGACTATAAATCTATTACATTTGATGATAAATAGAATAAATTATCTTATATAATATACGCGAGGGAAATAGGTGTTTTTAGAAATCTCTGTTTGGTGTGAAGTTTAGGAGGTGTTAAAGAGGTAGTTTACAAAAACGTAACTGCATTAATTGAAATGTGTTTTTTACACAAATACTAATAATCTTCAATTTTTATTGATTTTACTTTTAATTCTTTACCCTGAATTATATCAAATTCAAAGCTTCCGCAATGAGGGCA